>JADGAX010000014.1 GCA_015231795.1 Alphaproteobacteria bacterium
AAAGGGAGGGGGAGGGGGTGATTGGCTGCTGATGGCTTGGCAGTGGTTGTTCGTGGCTGTTTGTATGTTTTCTCGATCACAAACCACAACATCTTGTGGTTTGTCCTGCCGATTGGCACGGCGAACGGGATTGGCACCCATCCTTGTTTTTGCCGGACTGGCACCGGCGGCGGGGTTGGCACCCGCCTCATTGGTCAAATGGTCGAGCAGATCAGGCCCGGCATCGCGCTCGCGCGTCGGCTGATATTTCGGCCAGTTGACGACAGCCCCATCATCTCTGATGAAGCGTGGCCGACCAGTGGCAGGGTCAACCTCGCGCATAACGGCAATGGCAGCCGTCACGACGCTTTCCTCGCAGCCGATCACGTCGGCAATTTCGTCGGGCTTCACAACACCCAGAAATCCACGCGGCCGGTTGGCTGATGCAATTTCCAGCAGCCGCAGAAACAGCGCGATTACCAGATGCCTGGGCTGGCCAATGCGCTTGGCCACCACGCCCCATTTCGGATCGACGCTAGCGTCATTCTGCACGCGGAAATGATTAGCCATGCTCGCCGACCTCTTCCACGTCGATGTTGAAGAATCGCGCATACTGCCCTTCAAATCCCAGGCGCACCGTTCCCACCGGGCCGTTGCGCTGCTTGGCGACGATGATTTCGCAGGTGTTCCACACCTCTTCCAACCGCTTCATGTATCTGCTTTGGCGGTCGTTATATTTTTCATCCGTCTCGGTCGGCGTGCGGCGCGGCTCGGCGCGTTCCAGATAATATTGCTCGCGAAACAGAAACATCACCACGTCGGCGTCTTGCTCGATGGCGCCCGATTCGCGCAAATCCTGCAACTGCGGCCGCTTGTCTTCGCGCTCTTCAACTTTTCGCGACAACTGCGCCAACAACACGACTGCGCAACACAGTTCCTTGGCCAGCACTTTCAGCGCCTTCGTGATGTTGGCCAGCTCAGTGTTGCGGTTTTCGCCGCCATGGCCGGAAACAAGATGCAAATGGTCAACCACCATCAAGCGCATGCCGCCATGCTTGCGCGCCAGCCGCCGCGCCCTCGATCGAATAGCCGCAACGCCCAGGCCGGGCGTGTCGTCGACAAACAACGGCAATTGCCCAAGCTCGGCGCTGGCCATGGCCACCTGCTGCAAGCCGCCATGGCTAAGCTCGCCACGGCGCAGCAGATGAAACGGCACGCCAGCCATGTCAGCCAAGCCGCGCTGCCCCACTTCCTCGGCGGTCATTTCCAGCGAAAAAAACGCCACGCAGCCGGGCGGAACATCAGGCCCAACCGGCAACATCGCCACGCGCCGCGCCACGTTTTCTCCAAGCACAGATTTACCCATGCTAGGCCTTGCGCCCACCAACACCAGTTGTCCGGGCTGCAGGCCGCTCAACAGCCTGTCCAGGCGTTTCAGTCCGGTCGGGACACCCAGCATGCGCCGCCCAGATTTTTGCATCTCCTCGATCTTGGCGACCACGCCAGCCGTAATGCCTGAAATCGCGGTCGGCCCACTGCCAGATGCTTGGTCCAGCGCCAGATCGGTCAGGCGCGCCTCCAACCGCTCCAGAACGTCGCCCGTTCCCTCCCTGGCGCCATATTCGCGGGCGTCGGCTATGGCAATGCCACAAGCCTCAACCAAGGCCCTGCGGGCCGATAAATCGCGAACGAGGCGCGCATGGTCAACAGCCAAACGCGGGATCGCCGCCGCCGACAACCGCGCCAGATATGTCTGGCCGCCGACCCGCTCGCTCAAATTCTCGTGGTGGCTCAAATAGGCCGCCATGGCGGGCGCTGTTGGCTGGCGGCCCGTGTTGTCCATGTCAAGCATGGCGCCATACAGCGCCGCATGCGGCACTTCAAAAAAATCATCAGGACGCAAGATTTCCATTACCGACGACAGCGCCTTCGGGTTCATCAATATGGCGCCCAAAACGCTCTGCTCGGCATCAGAGCTGGCCATCCACATGTCGCTCATGCCGCATCACCCAGATCGCTGATATCGACACCCATGGCGCGGCAAATTTCATCGACGCCTGCGCCAAATCCGTTCGAATTTAGGCAGCGGATCATAAGTCGCATCATTTCATCCCGGCGTGTTTCACGTGGAACAAGACGCAATTTCGCGGCTTGCTCGAAAAATTCGCGCGGCGTCATAAATTGCCGTGTCATTCCGCCGCCTCCGCTTGTGCCAGAATGTTGTCAACAGCCTGGATGCGCCCACCAATCCAGGCCATCACCGGAACCGCCATGGAATTTCCCAGCGCCCGATAGCGCGGACCATCAGGGCATTGATCGGCTGCCTTTCCACGCCATGGAATTCGGGTGTAATCGTCCGGGAAACCCTGCAGACGCTCGCATTCGCGCGGCGTCAGGCGACGAACCGCCATGGCGCTGCTGACGTAACTGCGGCTAGAACCACCGCTGGCGGCGCGGATATTGGCCGGGTCGTGCATGCCTTCGACCATCGCACCACCATCGCGGCCCCGCAGGTCAAACGCAAAAACGCCATGCTGCGCCCCAGCCTGCAGCGCGAACATGACATCGCCATCATCACCGACGCCGATTCCCGCCCGCACATCATCAGTTGACGCGCCCGTGCGCTTGCCGACCTCCTGAATCGGATATGCCACCGCCAATTGACCACCCGCGTTTTGATGGCCGCTTGCACTGGCCATGCTGCGCAAAGTTGGGCTTATGCCGGATTCAGAAACCGCTTGAAATCCAGCGCTAGCCTTGCAGTCAAACACCACAGGAACTATGGGAACGCCACGCCCGCTCCCATCCTCGCTGGCGTCAAACCCTTCGCCGCGCAGCGTGTGGGCGATGAAGGTTTCGCTCTCAAAATCCATACGCCCGCTGGCCGAGGAACAAGCGTTAAGCGCCGTTGCAACATTGATCGGCCCAGATGTGTTGTTGCCGCCAAAAGCGATCAAATGCCCGCCTTGTGCTTGGTTGTCATCTGCGCCGCACGTTCCAACGCCATTTGAAGTGAGTGCGGCAACTGTCGGCCCCGCTTCTCGGCTCGGCGCAGAATGCCCTTGCAGGCTGTGGCGCTCAAAAAGAACCGCTGAGGCAGGTCGCCAGTCTCCAAGATATCCGACAACGAAGACGCGACGGCGCCGCTGTGGAACTCCGAAATACTGAGCGTCAAGCACTCGGCAGGCGAACCCATAGCCGAGTTCTGAAAGTCCGGCCAAGAAGCACTGAAAGGCGTGTAACTCTTCTGAATCGTAGACGTCTTCAGTTTCCACTTCCTGTCCGCCGCACTCCAAATCCATCGGTGGCGGCGGCGGACTTGGATCTGGCGCTTGGTGGGATAGGCTTGATAAGACGCCGGGGACGTTCTCCCAAACCAGCCAGCGGGGCCGCAAGAGGTCAGCCAAGCGAAGATATTCGAGGGCCAGGTTGCCGCGATCGTCATCCAGCCCCGCTCGCAATCCGGCGATGCTGAACGATTGGCACGGCGTTCCGCCGACAAGAAGGTCAATTGGCTCATAATCACCCGCCTGAATCGTTGTGAAATCGCCATGCAACGGCACATCTGGATAATGATGCGCCAGCACGGAGCGCGGAAATTTCTCGATCTCGGAAAAGAACGCAGGCCGCCAGCCCAGCCCATGCCAAGCCACCGTTGCCGCCTCGATCCCGGAACAAACAGAACCGTAGATCATTTCTCCTCCACCAGTCGCCAGCCGACGCCATGCTCGCCGTAAATGCGAAAGCCAGACCCAGCCAAGATCTTGCGGATTGCGCACAGCAACACGTCGACCGATTTCCATTCTTTGTCGTAGGCGCTATCTCCCCAGATCGCCACCGCCAAAGATTCGCGCGTTACCGTGTTGGGCATGGATTTAATCAAACGCGACAAAATCAAACGCTTTGTGGCGCTGGCGTGAAATACGCGACCACGCACAACAATCGCCCTTCGATCATCGACAACTGAAATCCCATGCGGCTGCGCAATCGGCTGGCAGCACAAAGGGCAGCAATTCGCTTTCGCTCCACCTTTCATGCGGCGCTGTCCTTGATTATTCCGAAAAGCCCGGCGTCACCCGAAATGCGCCGCTTCGCGATATCGACAGATTGCGGATTTAACTCGATCAGGATGGCGTTTCGGCCCAACCTGTCAGCAACCAAACCCGTTGTTCCAGCGCCGCCGAATGGGTCAAGAACCGTGGACGGAACAGGGGAATGTTCTGCGCAGGCGCAGGAAGGCGACCAACCATCTGTGACAGGTTCGGCAGGATGGTATGGGAAGCCTCGCCCGACATGACTGGCGCCGTCTATCACGTCGCAGCCCGGCTTGCGCTGCATGTTTCCACTGGCGCGTCCATCTAGCGGCGTCGGCTGTCCCATAATCCGCGCCCACGGCGCGCCGCAATGCGGGCAGACGCCCTTGGCTGATGTTCCAGCCAGAATGCAAGGCTCGACCAAAGCGGTCGGGAATGTTGCAAAATGCGCGTCTTTAAACGGCTCGGTGGCGATCGTCCAGACATTGCGTTTGTTCCGACCACGGGGGTCAAGATCAGTATCCGCGCGATCAGCCCTGATTTGTGGTTTCTGCCCTGGAACGTCTGCCATTTTCAGACAACCATCGCGGCGAAAGTTATTGCGCGCCGATGCCTTGCCTTTTTTCCGGCCATTTGGATGGAAGGAACCGTGCGCTCCATCCCCTGTGTTCCATCCGTCCGGAGATTTATAGGCGGCGGCAGGATCAGCCAGCGGCTCCATAATCGCTACATGGTCGTAAAAATATCGGGCTGATTTTGACAGCAGGAAGATATATTCCTTGGCTGGCGTGGGGCGATCTTTGACGCTGCTGGGCATGGGGTTGGGCTTGTGCCAAACGATGTCGTCGCGAACCCACCAGCCATCGCTCTGCAGCGCAATGGCTATGCGGTGCGGCATCATGCACAGGTCCTTGGGTTTCAATCCGCCTCCAACTGTGCTGAACGGCTTGTCGCGAAAAACCCGATCATCACCGCCAACCGCATTCACCTGATCGGCAGGGCGGCCATTTGGCGAACTGGCCCAGCAATCGCCATAATTCATCCAGCAGGTGCCGTCGGCGCGCAGCACGCGGCGCACTTCGCGAAACACTTCGACCAGAACGGCGATATGCAACTGGTAGGTCGGTTCCATGCCGATCTGACCGGCAACGCCGTAATCGCGCAACCCCCAATAAGGCGGGCTGGTCACCACGCAATGAACCGAGTTTTCGGGCAATTCGCGCAACCGATCCATCACGTCGCCATGCAGAATAGTGACGCTCACGCCGCCATCCGTTCCCACGGCCCATCGACGATGGGGAATTTAAGCCCGCGCAGCACGACATTTGCGGCCTTGGCCACCATCGCCCAATCCGCCGGGCGTCCATCCAGCTCGTAGCATGACGGCAAATCGAAACGCGGCTGCGCACGGCCAGCCAGCGCCACCAAGACACGCGCATCGAACCCCGGCGCGCCATCAACATCTTCGCGCCCAGGCCCAAGAATCACATCCAGCATCAACAATAAATCGCGGGCCGTCCGCCCATTCATGCGGCGCAGAATCTCGGCGGGCTTCAGCATGTCCGGCGAGCGCCACAAACGACGCAAGCGCATCCATTCGTCGCGTGATGGCGGCTTTTGAAAAATCGTGACCAGAGGCGGCACGCTCAACATTCCTCGGTCGCCTCGCGCACGTCGGTTGACGATCCACAAATCAGACAGGCCAGGCAATGCAGAGCAGCCAGAACAATCCCGGTCAGCAGCAGGCACCCAACGATCATCAATCCATACATATCATTGCCCCCGTTAAAAAAATCAGGCGATGGCAGTCAGTCGCCCGACACGCCATCCTCGAAACATTGCAGCGCCGGAAGATCAACACCGTCATCGCGCACGCTGAAGGTTCGTATGCGCAAGATTCCCAAACGCTCAGCCATATCGCGCCACTCCGCCCATTGTGCTGGGAAGCGGGCGCACCGGCATCGCGCCGACAACCTTGCGCAAGGCCCTGGGGTCGTCTTCAAAAACCATATCAACCGGCCATGGGCGAAACATTCTCGCCGGCAAATCATCATCCTGAACTTCTGCAACAACCCCTGTTTCAGCCGCCAATTTGGCGCGAAAGAAATAAACAGCAGAGCGCACGCCGCGCTCGTTCGCGTAGCCGAAATCATGCGCCAGCGAAACCAGATCATCGCCATCGTCGAAACGGCGCAGCAATTCCGATTTTCCAAATTCAGTCAGACGCGCGTTCTTATCGAAATATGGCGACGTCACGGCAGGCGCCGCGCTCTTTCGCGTTTCCGGCGCAGGATACAAAACCGAGCGCACAAGCGACGGAAGCAGCCGCATGCGCCCCGCGATTTCTTCAGTGGTCATTCCTTCGCCAGCCAGACGGCGAATGATTCCATCACGCTTTTGTATCCACTCTCTTGCGCTCATGTCGTTTCCCTTGTTTTTTGCGCATGCACGCGGGCGATATGCGGCGCGCTGGGCAGCCGCAGCCAATCGTCGCCACCATCGAAACAGGCCGTCAGCACGCCGATCAGGGCGAGAACGGCGGCAACGCGCCGCGACGTCCCAGCCATTTTCTGGCCTTGGCCAGATGCCACTGGCCCAGATGCGCATGCAGCCACGCCAGAATGTGCACTGTCTTTTCCCGCAATTTTTTCACGTATCAAATCCCTTTTGATGGCCCCGGCTTCCGCCTCCAGCCGCTCAAGCCGCCGCTCGAGCGAACGATCGCTTTCGGCCAGGGCTGGTGCGAAAACGAACTCCAAAAACTCGACGCCGAAATTCTCGACCAGCGCCAGCAAATGACGGCCGCAAGGCCAGTTTCCCTGGCGCATCGATCGCACGGTGCGCAAGTCAATGCCGCCCAGCCGCTTGGCTAAAGCCTTCTCGGAATAGGGCGCCAGCCATTCGCGCAATCGCTTTCCCACCGGATGGCCCGGCCCGACGCTGGCCTGCAAAATGGCGGCGCTCAGCGACATGGCATTGCCCCCTGAACGCGCCCAGACTTCAGCCCATGAAACACGCCACGAAACAACGAACCATCGCCGAGCGCGCCAGAACCGCGCTGACAGGGCTTCAAAAATCGCTGGAAGCGTCGGCGCTCGCGGCCAGCAGGCAGCACGACGACCAAGCCCTGGCGCAGGCGCAAGCCGAGGCCAAGGCACTTCGCCAGATGCTTGGTAGCGAGCGAGGGAAAAGCGACCATGACGCCGGATGACCGAACCATTTCACGCCGCCCTTTCATCGCGATTGCGAAAAATGTCAGGCCGCAAATCGCACTTCGAAACAGCGCCGCCCGTTGCGGCGTCGATCAAAATCGCCGTCTCGGCGCTTACACGCTCGGAATTAAGCCAGGACCAAACATGTCCCTGCTTTTTCCCACACCGGCGACCAAGCTCGGCCTGAGAGCCAACTAGATGCACCGCTCGCTGAACAAGTTCGTTTGCCATAACCAAGCATACAAAGATGTTTGTGTAATGCGCAACAACTTTCTTTGTCATGACCGCGAACAAAAAACTTTGTAGAATATTGAAATGAACACACTAGCTGAGCGCACAAAGCAAAGACGAAACGAAATGAAGATTTCGCAAGCAAGCCTTGCGAAACAAGTAGGCTGTAAGCAACAGACAATAGGACAAATTGAAAACGGTAAAATTACTGAAACTGGATACATTTTAAAACTAGCAAATGCCTTAGGCGTTAGTGCAAATTGGCTTACAGGACTATCGGAAGACCAAAACACAACGCAGCAACAGCCAATTCACGCCGATATCAGGCCGCCAGCGAATCATGAAATGCCCCGCGACCTGCCTGTTTTGGGCACGGCGGCAGGCAGCGTCTCGGGCGCGCTGCAGATAGATCACGATCCCGTCGATTTCGTTCGCCGCCCGCCCGCTTTGGCCAAATCGCCGCAGGCCTACGCGCTGTATGTTCGGGGCGATTCAAACGCCCCGGTTTATCACGACGGCGATCTGATTTTCGTCCACCCCGGCCGCCCGGCCAGGATCGGCGATTGGGTGGTGATCCAGATACGAAATCACGACGCCGATCACCCGCAAAGCTGGGTCAAACGCCTGTCCAAGCAAGATGACAAGTACGTCGTCGCCGAGGGGCTGAATCCACCGCAAATCCACACATTCAAGCGCGAGCACGTTATCGCCGTGCATCGCGTGCTGACCATGAATGATCTGTTCGGTGTTTAGTCGTCACAATCTGCAATAACGGATGACAAAACAACAGCCACTTCATCCACGTTATATGCCGGAAGCGGTTGCGCATAAATCGTCGCCCGATGATCCAAAAATACGACGGAATAAAACGGAAAGCCCTGGGAAGGACCCCAAACCGTCGCCTCGCCTTTTCCGTTATCCATGACCTCTGATTTATAACCGATGCCAAGCAAAAACGGCCCATTCTCGCTTTTCTTTGTCACCAGATCATATTGGACGCATCTCGCCAACTTTGTAATGTTGTTGGATTTAAACGATACGATTGAAACTGGCGGCAAACGCTGAAGCTCTGCCGATGTTGCTGCGCAACCGCCGACAAGAAACAAGACAGGCAACAACGTCTTTAAAGAATTGATCAAAGAACGCTCCCGCAATAGCGACATATTATCGCCGCCAACTTAACATTCTCGGCACATTGCGGGCAGGCCTTTTCATGGCCGGAAATCATTTTACGATCAAGCACCAGCACCAGAGGCAACATCCAGATCGGCGTGAACAGCAAAGCCGCGAAGAACCAGACGATAGGGTTTCTTCCCCGCGCCGCCGCAGCCCAGCTTGTCACCAGCGGGCCGACAAGAAACAGATTGACCCCCAACATGATCACCATGAATTCCATCGCCACCCCCATTGGTTCAATTCGTAACCACTTTACAACAATAACTAAAATGGACTAAAGCCGCAGCGACAATTTTCCTTGTTGACTTAACAACAATTATATTTGTATCCTGCCCTCACATCCACCCCGGATGTCGCGCCGACAACCCCTAACGGCGCGCTCACCAAGGCCCGGCGCGTTCCCCTCCCGATTCCCGCGCCGGGCCGATTGAGAGAGGTTGCGCCATGCGTGTCGTTTTTATTCAGCCCGCCGCCCAGGCCATTCAGCGCGCCGTCGATGCGGCCAGGGCAGAGATTGACGCCCTGATCGCCCAGGCGCGCCAGGAACACACATCCCACGGCCTGGGCGGCCAGCAGGCCTGCTATGCCGCCCTACTGGCTGCAAAATCAGGCATTGACTGCGCCAACCCGTTTAATGCGTGCATGGAAACCTATTTGCACGGGTTTTGGAACAACGGCATCGCCCACGGCATGAGCGCCCAAATTCCCTGCGAAACCGCGTTGCCGCCCATGCGCATCGCGCGCACGCACGCCGCCATCACGCACGAGCACGACGAACGAGACAACGCCGCGTGACGTCACCGGCCAAAATCCAGCGCCGCCGCATCAACAGCCGCCTGCGCGTGCAGGCGCTGAAAATGGAACGCATCGGATTCAGCCTAATTATTCGCCACCACCATTTGCACCTGAACGGAGAAATCATGTCAAAGCAACAAAGAACGCACGGCCAGCCCGGACATAATTCCGGCATTGCAGGCGAGAGGCTGAAATCATTTATCGAGCGCGTCGAGCGCCTCGAGGAAGAAAAGGCCGCCCTGTCGGCCGACATCAAGGATGTGTTGAGCGAAGCCAAGTCGGCAGGGTTCGACACCAAAATTATCCGCCAGATTGTGCGCATCCGAAAGCAAGACCCACAAGACCGGCGCGAACAGCAAGAATTGCTGGATCTGTACATGTCGGCCCTGGGCATGTTGGCCGACACCCCGCTTGGAGAAAGCGCTTTGAAACGCGCAGGCCTGGAAACCGGCGAGGTGAAACCATGACTTGGATTCAAACCGCATCAGGAAAAGTGGTTGACCTGATCAATCCCGACCCACGCACGGTTGACCCACGCGACATCGCGCATCATCTGGCGCTGATTAACCGTTTCAACGGAGCCACCCACACGCCCTATTCAGTCGCCCAGCATTCATTGCTGGTGGCCGACATCGTAACCGCCAGGACCGCTGAATTCAGGTGCGACGAAGATCGGCGCAAACTGGTTTTGGCCGCCCTGCTGCACGATGCGCACGAGGCCTTCATCGGCGATCTATCAAGACCGATGAAAGAGGCGATGCAGCGCGTTTGCAAAAATCAAAACCCGCTCGAGGTTCTGCAAACCGCTGCCGATGTGGCCGTTTTTTGCCGCTTTGGCCTTTCGTGGCCCCTGAAATTGCATCACGCCGAATTGATTCACGAAGCCGACATGATCGCCCTGGCCACCGAGGCCCGCGATCTGATGGCAGACCCACCCACCCCATGGCCGAAAATGCCAGACCCGCTGAATTTCGTCATCAAGCCTTTGCCCTGGGCAAAAGCTGAGGATGATTTTTTGAAACGCTTATCGAGCCTAATGGATTCGTCACACGAAGCTCGATTCGTTTTCAACGCCATCACAAACCCTGCCGCGTGAGGATACTGAAATGACCAAAGCCAAACCAGAACTGAAGAAAAAGCCCGCCACCAGGAAGGCGGCAACGCCCAAGAAACCCGTGGCCCGCAAAGCCGAAAAAACGCCTGCCAGGGCGGCGAAGCCGCGCCCGCTCGCCTATGCCCGCATGAAGGCCGAGAAGTGCCCCACGGCGCCGGGCGCCGCTTTCGGCGGTGGGTTCTACGCGGGTCGTCAGATCGGCCCGGATGGCAAAACCTATGCTCTGATCCTGGCGCCCAAGGAAACCGGCGAAAGGCTGGACATCCAGTGGAAGAAGACCAACACGCCCAGCGAGGGTGCCAAGGATTTGTTTGACGGCCTGCGCAACAGCGAAGCCTTGAACAACGCCGATCACCCGGCGGCGCAGTTTTGCCGGGCGCTCGCCATCGGCGGATTCCGCGATTGGCACCTGCCCAGCCTGGAAGACATGGTTCTGCTGCGCCGCTATTTCATGCCCGCCGACGATGGCGACGGATGGAACCCTGGCCAGACCAAGATCGAGGCGTTCAAGCAAGGCAACGCCCAGGCCTTCGAGCGTGGCTATTACTGGACCAGCACACAGGCCAGCGCCGATTACGCCTGGGTGCAATACTTCATCAACGGCACCCAGTCCTGCAACTACAAGAACTTTCAATGGCGCGTCAGGGCTGTCCGCAAAATCATCCTGATTTAACCATTCACCTATTTGCCGGTCGCTGAGCGACCGGCGCACAACCGCAACCAACGGAGACCGACATTATGAACCAAATCGCACCCACCACCGAAACCGCCATGCCCGAAATCGGCGCACCCTTCCAGGGCGGCTTTTTCGCCGGAATCATGTTCCAGCAGGGCGGCAGCAAGTATGCGCTGATCGTGGCGCCGAAAACCGAAGGCGAGGCCGAAGAAATTGCCTTCACGAACGGCGTTCGCAGCGAAACCGCCGCCTGTTCGTTGCATGACGGCCAGGCCAACACCCAGGCGCTGCTGGAAGGCGACCACCCTGTGGCCAAGTTCTGCGCCGGGCTGGAAATCAGCGGCTTCACGGACTGGTATCTGCCCAGCAAGGACGAGTTGTACCTGATCGCCAGTCGCTTCCTGCCCGCCGACGACGGCGACAACTGGAATCCGCCGAAGACCGATATCGAAGCCTTCAAGGCCGGCAACGCCCAGGCCTTTGAGCGCGACCTATATTGGTCGAGCACCGAGGCCAGCGCCGATTACGCCTGGGTGCAGTACTTCATCACCGGCTTCCAGACCTGCGACTTCAAGGACTATCGATGGCGCGTCAGGGCTGTCCGCAAACATCCCCTTTAACCATTCACCTATTCCCCGCGCGCTGAGCGCGCGGGGTGTCTGACCGACGGAAATTTTGCATGACGCTCGCCACAGACCTGCCGATCTACAAACCGACCTACGATCTGATTCTGCTGGTGATGAATCTCACCAAGAATTTTCCGAGGTCGTTTCGGCATGGCTTGGCGCGGGATATCGATCTGGGGGCGCAACAACTGGCCACGGCGATTTTTCAGGCCAACTGCACCACCGACAAAGTTCCGGTCATCGAAGGGCTGCGAGAAAGACTTTCCGTTCTTCGCTTGCAGCTACGCCTTTCGAAGGATTTGCATCTGATTTCCGCCGGGCAATTCGGGGCCACGGTGGAGCTGACCGCCGCCATTGGCAAGCAGGCGACGGGCTGGCTGAATTACGCGAAGAAGAGGAGAGCGCCCGATGCGTGATGGTTATGGCCATGGCGCCTGCGCGCATGATTTGGTCGGGGTAGCGGCGGCGCCTGCCGTCGCTCCATGTGCCAACGGGAAACGGCCGACTGCTCCCGGCACGTCCCGGCACGGCTTGGATGGTGTCGATGCACGTCAAATTATGTCGGCACTGCCGACGTGCAATCGCCATCCCGGCTTGTACACCCCCGACATGACAGGCCAGCGCCGATTACGCCTGGGTGCAGAACTTCAACAACGGCAACCAGAACTACAACAACAAGAACAATCAATGGCGCGTCAGGGCTGTCCGCAAATCAAAACCTATCGTTCCGAAATCACCGTGGCTCAACTTTTTGAAGCCTATTTCGAATGCAGACGCCACAAGCGCAACAGTGCGTCAGCGCTGGCTTTCGAAGTGAATCTTGAAAGCAATCTGATCGATCTGCACGAGGAACTTGTTTCCGGCGCATGGCAGCCCAGGCCCGCCACCACCTTCGTTATCACGCGCCCGAAACCCCGCGAAGTGTGGGCCGCCGATTTTCGCGACCGTATCGTCCATCATTTGGTCTACGCGGCCATTGCGCCACGGATCGAAACCGCCTTCATCGCTGATTCCTGCGCCTGCATCAAGGGACGCGGAACGCTGTACGCAGCCAACCGGCTGGCCCAACATCTGCGCAGCGAGACCGAAGGCTGGAGCAAGCCGGTTTTTTACCTGAAAGCCGACATCGCGAATTTCTTTGTCTCGATCAGGCGGGCCGATCTGTTCGCCATGCTGGAAGCCAGGGTGCGCGATGAAACGATGCTCGATCTCTGCCGCAAGCTGGTCTTCCAGGACGTGAAGCGCGATTGCATCGTCAAAGGAAGCCCGCAAAGTTTCGCCCGCGTGCCGCGCCACAAAAGCCTGTTCCATGCGCCGGAAGGCAATGGCCTGCCGATTGGCAATCTTTCCAGCCAATTCTTCGCCAACGTCTATCTGGATGGGCTTGATCAGATGGTCAAGCGCAAGCTGGGCATTCGCCCTTACGTGCGCTATGTCGACGACATGTTGCTGCTGCATCACGAGCCAAAAGCGCTTTTGTCAGCCGCGAACGCCATTCGCGAGCATCTTTCCTCCATCGGCCTGAAGCTGGCCGAGAGCAAAACGTTTGTCGCGCCGGTTGATAAGGGCGTCGATTTTGTTGGACACGTCATCAGGCCGCATCGGCGCCAGACGCGGCCACGCACCCACCGCGCCGCCCTGGCCAGGATCGCCACGACGGCGCAGGCAGAATTGCCAGCCACCGTCACCGCCTATCTTGGCCTGACAAAACATTCCGGCAGCCGACCCCAGCGCGAGCAGATCGCCCGCGCCGCCATCCATCGCGGCCTGTGGGTGGAAGCCGACCTATCGAAAGCGAAGGAGAGAAGATGACCAGAAAAACCATGATCGATTTTGCCACCGCCACCTTGCCGGTCGTCACCGGATGTTCTAGGGACGGCAACAAGGGCTGCGATAACTGCTACGCCGCATTCCAGGCCGCCACGCGGCTGAAGCATCTGCCGCATTATGTCGGGCTGGCTGGCTTCGACAAGAACGGCATTGCTCAATGGACCGGCAAGGTTCGCTGCAACGCGGATGTTCCGGAAGAACCGCTGCGCACCAAAAAACCTCAGCGGTATTTCATCGCCCCGCGCGGCGATCTGTTCCACGCCCAGGTGCCCGACGATTTCCTGGACAAAGTTTTCGCCGTGATGGCGCTGTGCCCGCAGCACACGTTTTTGATTTTTACGAAACGGGCCGAGCGCAGAAGGGATTATCTTTTGTCGCGCAACGGCATGGGAAATGCCCAACTTTGCCTCGCTATCAACGAAATTCCCGCCAACCTTGGAAACCGGCACGGCGCGCTTTCTATGCCGCTGCCCAACGTCTGGCAGATCACCAGCGTATGGGATCAGGAATCGGCTAATCGACTGATTCCGCCGACGTTGGAAACGCCTGCCGCCGTGCGCGGCGTTTCGCTTGCGCCGATGCTGGGGCCGGTTGATTTGCGTGACTTTATCCGAAACATTAACTGGGTGATCGTCGAGGGCGAAAGCGGCAAGGCCGCTAGACCGATGCATCCAGATTGGGTGCGCAGCATCCGCGACCAATGCGCCGCCGCTGGCGTTCCGTTTTATTTCAAACAGTGGGGCGAGTGGCTGCCAACCTCGGGGATTGATGTGTACTGTCATGGCCCGGATCGAAAGCGTAAATATCCAACATCAGATGGGCTTTGCTGGCTACGCGATGGGCGAATCATTTACCGCGATTATTCCGTCGAGGAGCATGCAAGAAGGGTCGCCTCAGGCAAAGCGCACAACAGCGCTGCCGTCATTATTGACAAAGACGCGTTCAACGATACTGCGCGAGTGCTTGAAGACGACGAAAGGGAGCTAGACAACCCGCTGGGGCTTGAGTGGATGTATCGCGTCGGCAAGGCCAAGGCCGGTCGCCTTCTTGATGGCGCTGAACATCTGGAGATGCCGAAATGACCGACCGCCCCATCATTTTTTCCGCCCCGATGATTCGCGCCCTGATCGACGGCAGGAAGACGCAGACGCGAAGGATTATCAAAAAGAAGCCAGCGCTTGATGCCATCGCTGTTTTCGGCGCTGATTTTCTGCTGAAGCCCGGATGCGCCGATCTAATTCCCTATGCCCACGGCGACCTGCTGTGGGTGCGTGAGAATCTGTATCAGGCATGCAGGTATCCTTGCACGCTCCCCTCTGGAGAACCTGAGCCTAGTAGCTGGACTCGAGGACGACTGGTCCATTACGCGGCAGACGGAAAACCCGAAAACACGCCGAATCGCCATTACCCCAAAGGCTTGAGCGGAAAATACATCTCCGCCCCTGACCCTTACGCCACATGGGAGCTACGCCCATCGATCCACATGCCGCGATGGGCCAGCCGGATCACGCTGGAAGTGACGGGCGTGAAGGTCGAGAGGTTGCAGAATATAAGCCGGGGCGACGCCATGGCTGAAGGCTGCCCCTTCCCAAACATATCAGGAGGGCCGGACCCCCGCGACTGGTTCCAAAATCTGTGGCGCAACATCAACGGCCCAGAATCATGGGATCAAAACCCCTTCGTCGCGGCGATCAGCTTCAAGGTCCACAAACGCAACATCGACAAGTTGGGGGCAGAATGAAGAACATTAGAATCCAAATTCCAGCTCGCCCCACTTTTCTGACCGAGTATCTAGTTGAAGGGTTAGCCTATGGCGGCCGCGTCGAGGCAGAAACGTGGGCCAAGGCCCAAGCGGAGGTCGGACATGATGCCGTTGTCGTTGGGCGGTTAGCGGCCACCTACAGCGGCCCAGCAATGTCGGATGCAGTCGCCAACGAAATTCTTTCAGCGATGGACGAACGCCAAAACGACAAGGTGTTGTCATGAGCATCCGCCGACACAGACTTGTCCAGAAGAAGCTCGATGAACTTTTGAAATGAGAGAGAGAGATGGACAAAATAAGCATCGAAGTTTACCAGCACGACTGGATTCCCGGTTTTGCGGCATTCCGTGATGACGGCATCGTTGCGGAAGGGAAGGCTCACGTTGTGATTAATGTTGGCGGGTTATTGGCCTGTGTCGCTTCTGGGGACATTCCGGCAGCCGATATTCCGTACATGGTGGCCGAAACTCTAATGCACGAGATTGTCCACGTCCTAGAGGCTTGGGCTGACGTCGAGTTCAATGAAGACCGGGTTGAAGCGCTCATTGAAAAATACACAGCGGAGCGCATGAGGGAGGAAGCTGGTAATGAGCCATAGAACATCGATTGATCCTTACCGCAGAGGATGGGATGAGGCCAAGCAAGAACTCGCCGCCGCCAAGGCCCGGATCGCGGAGTTGGAGGCAGAGCGCAACGAGGCGTATCTGGCGCTTGCGGTGTGCTCTCCGCCCGAGCGAACCGGTTTTCCTCTTCCATGGACTGAACATATCATCAAAAAAGCCCGCGCATTCGTCGAGGGCGAGCGCAAGGAGGCGCGGGAAGGATGACTGACTGCATGGAAAAGGCTGCTGTGTTCTCATCAATGGACATTGTGTTTTTTATCGGTGTGTTCGTTGGCCTAGTTTTTGGCTACACCCTGGGCTGGACTGTGAGAGACCATAAATGACCACCACCCTTGAACAATGGCGCGAACTCGACGCCCTGCTGGCGAACGCGACGTGAGCGCCATGAGCATTTCATATCTCCAAGAAGCCGCCGAACTGTCCGCGAAACTCGGGCCTGTGGAATGCCAGCTTATTTTGCTGCCAGAAGGCGTGAGAATCGTGGCTCTCCTGGATCAATCAAAGCTGCGCAGGGAAGGCGGCACGGTATGGAAAAACGTAACCGTCCCTTGGATGCAGATTCACCATTGCAACTGCAACCCTCTTGTTTTCTGGATGAACGCCTTGCGACAAGAGATGCTTGCCGAGGCGGAAGGCCCGGATAGCAAGAATCCAAACCGTGAAAGGATGCCAGCATGACAACCTTACCAACACGCGAAGACGGCGGATATGATTGGGCAGGCTAAAATGAACCTGACAACAAAAGAACTCGCAAGCCGCTGGAATTGCACGCCGCGCACCATCAGAAACATGGTCGAAAGAAAGACCTTGCCATCCTTTCGTGTAGGGGTTGATATTCGTATCCCCTTGACAGCCGTGGAAGCCTACGAATGCGGGTCATTGAATACAGAGGAAGATGGTGCCTCGAACTCAAGATCGATGGCGAAAGAAAGCGATTCTCGCTCGGACTCGAAGCCCGGCCAGAACTGCGCCAGGCTGCCGAGCGGGAAGCTGATTCAGTTCGCGCACAACTCGCGCGTCGAGTAGGGCCTGACTGCGCATCGATCTGGGAATCGTATTTAAGGGAATCTGAGGCTCTTGATAAAAGACGCCTGGAAAACGCATGGAAGGCCCTGAAGTCATTTTTTTGCAAGATCGATCACCGAACCATCTCCAGGGACACTTGCCGCGCCTATGCCAAAGAGCGTGCCGCCAAGGGCATCAAGCCGGGCACCATTCGCAAAGAGCTATCCAGCCTGCGCGCCGCCGTGAATTGGTTTGACGCGCACAATAAGGCCGAATGGGATCTGCCAAAACCACCGCAACCCAAGGAACTTTGGATAACCAAGGAACAATTTCGCTCGTTGCTCGATGCGGCCATTCAGCCGCATGTGAAGCTGTTCATGATGCTGGCCCTCAGCACGGCTGCACGAAAAGAAGCATTGCTTGACCTGACATGGTTTCAGGTAAATTTCGAGCAACGCACCATCAACCTGGGGCGCAAGGAAGGGGGAAAATCGCGGGCCATTGTGCCCATCACAGACGACTTGATGCCCTATCTGCAGGACGCCTGGAAGTCCAGGACGGAAGATTCGCACGTCATCACGTTTCGGGGAAAAAAGGTCGGGTCGATCCAGACAGCATTCGAGGCCGCCGTCAAACGTGCCAATCTGCCCGGCGTAACCCCGCACACCCTGCGCCACTCAGCAGCTACATGGATGGCCCTGGACGGCGTAAAAATCGAACAGATCGCCCGTTTCCTTGGCCACACCGACCCACGTATTACGTGGCGGACCTATGCCCATCACAGCCCGGATTATTTGGCCGAAGCGGCCAAAGCGCTGAAACTGTGAGGGGCTTGAACCAAATATCTTGGTTCAACTACTGTCTTACAAAAATCTAAGTGATTGATTTAATTGGCGCAGCCGACGGGATTCGAACCCATGACCCCTGCCTTCGGAGAACTATCTGGGTGAACGAACGCAGGTTTTTAAAGGGAATTCGCGGAAATTTATAGGGAACAAGGGGAATACACAATAACCAAGGCGGCCATGTGAACCACGATTTGAACCAAAGCCCACTGCCTCTTTTAGGCAAAAAAAGCCCCCGCCAGCCATTCGGCCAGCGGGGGCATAGTTCATTTAACGGCATTGACTAGCGCCTCGTGTTTATCGCGGCACTCGTTATAGGCCGCGCCGATTTCGACCAGTTTACGGATCACGGCCGAACCACCAGCCTCGACCAGCGGAACCAACGGCGGGCACGGGCTGGTCAGGTTGGCGGGCGGCGGCGGCCTGTCCAGCCAACGCACGGTTGACGAGCCGCAGCCCGTCAGCGTCGAGGCAATCAGCGCGATAAACAGGACGCTCAACGATTTTGTCCACCTCGCGCGTGATGTCGCGATAAACGATTCGGCGTTGATTTCTGGCATTTTCAAAAGCCTCCGACAATTCCATAATCTCCTGCGCCGCGCGTTGCTGTTGCAGCGCCGCCTCGACCAGGATTTTGTTTTCAGATTTCGCCAACTGGCCGGAAACGTACTGATAGGCCAGATAGCCGCCAGACGCCGCGCCAGCGGCGAAAATCCCCAGCCCGCCCGCCAACAGCGGCCAGAGCGCCCCCCCTACCCCAGCCGCCGAAAACAGCCCGGAAATCACGCGCCCGATCACGACGCATTCTCCCGCGCGTCATCCCAGCGACGCCACAGCATGTAAGCGATTCCGGCGGCCAGCACGCCCACGATCAGCCAGGGCGACACATTGGCCAGCGTGCGGGCGAATTCGCCAGCCTGATCGATCAGCGGCGTCACAATCTGCAGCGCGCCGCCGATGCTGGCCGCCGTGGTCAGCGCCGTTCCGCCGCCGATCACGGTTCTGGAACGCGCCAGCGGACGCATGCGCACCGCTGGCTCAATCGCCTGCGGCATGTTTTTTTCGCCGCCCGCCAAACGCAGATACATTTCCGCCTCGGTCGCCCGGCGCTTGACCAAGCCCGGCAAGGTTTTTTTCTTGCCGTTGACCGTCGCCTTGATCCACAGGCTGAACGCCGCCGCCGCGCCATCGAAATCGCCCGCATTGTGGCGGCGCAGAACGGTTGACGTTTTAAAAGCGGCGATGCCGATGTTGAACGCCAAGCACATCATGGCGCTGAATTGATGATCGTCGGCCTCGACAGTCAGCAGATCAAGAATCTCGGCGGAAAAATATTCGACGTCTTCGTGCAGCAAACGCTCGGCTTCATCGACAGAGATTTTCGTCACGCCAACATCGGCGGGCGTCATTGTCCGCGTGTGGCCATAACCAATCGTTGGCTTGCCAGCCGGGCACAGATAACAGGTCAGATAGCGATGGCCGGGAATAAGCCGACCACCCGCCTCGTAATGGCGGATCAGATCAAGCGCGGCGCTGGTGATTTTTCCGCTCATGCTTCAAACCTCCTGAATTTTAACGTAGCAAGTTTTAGCGATCAGCATTCCTCGGGCGGATCGCTGACCTGGCGCGGCGCGTACCGATCAAGCAGGCGCTCGGCGATGACCTGGATTCCGCCAGGGCCGATCCATCCCAAGAACGTCGAAATGGCGACAGCGGTTTCGATGCTCAGCGCAAGATAGCTTTGAATTCCGATAGCAAGCAGCGTGCAAAAGGCCGCGATTGGAAATTGCCAAGCCAGATCAGACGTCCAGAATTTGCGGCCATGGCGAAGCGTGTTGCGCCGATGCCAGAGCACGCGAGCAAGCAGCGCCGACCCGAACATGCCGGATGCGCCAGCGATCGCCTGACCTGTGCCGGGCGGAAATTGCGGAATGTCTGATGCCATCACGGCCACTCCGGTTGCGTGGCCGGATCGAGATATGGATCTAAGGCAAGCCGCGCTTCAATCGCATCGCTGGCCACCCGAATTGCCTGCACCGCCGACGCTGGATAGCTGCCGTCAGACAGCGCGTTGATTTCGGCATAGATCAGAGATTGCCCAGTTTTCCCGCCAAACAATACGCTAATGCGCCGCGCGGCTTCAGCTTTGATATCGGCAACAGCCGTGGGCAAAAGCATTTGATCATATTCTTCGCGCTTAATTTCTCGACCTGCAGCGTCGTAAATAATTCTTGTCGCCATTTGATCAGCCCCCCGCCTGAATTGTATAATTGAATTCGCCAGCATTGAATGACCCGCTTGGAACGGATACTCGAAACCTGTCCAGTTCGCCCGTAAGCGCCTTCGACCCTGCTGCAACCGTCAGCGCACCGCCGCCGTTTCTGTTCATTTTGCACTCATACGTCCATGTGTTTGACGTAGCACTTTCGCGCCTTAACGTAATTGCGCCTCTGTAGGCACCAGCAGCGGCGCTGCCAGAATAGACGGCTGTGAAGTAAGATGAGAAATCGAGGCGGCTAAGCGTGGCGTCGATCAACCCGAAGCCACCGCCCTCGTAGCCAGACGTTTCAATGCCACCGCTATCGCCAATTTGCACCGAAATATCAACCGTACTGCTGCGCCCCACGCCGTTAAACATTATCTCGATGCACTGTGTCCCGGCGGCGATTCCAGTGACGTCATGAGAACTTCCCGATGTGGTGGCAACGGCCGTTGCCAGGGCGGGACCGCCGCCGCCCACGTCATCCCAAATCGGATTAGCGCTGGCGCCTTGAGTTTTGAGAAACTGACCCGACGTGCCGGGGCCGAGATTTACGATGTTCGTTCCGTCGAAATAAAGCACGTCTCCCTGGGCCAGAGTAAGCCCCGCGATGTCATCCAGCAGCGTGTCGGCCGGCTGATAAACACCACCATGCGCGTGATCGCCAGCAGCGACCGTGCCCGCCGTCGTACCTGTGTTCTTCGTCGCGGCACCGCCAAGACCAAGCAAGCCAAGCTGACGAAGATCGTCAATATCTACGTTCGCGATTTCCGTCATGCCAACCGTCAGGCTGATTCTGGCGATGGCGATCTTGCCCGCAGGCACAGCAGGATCGCTTGGAGTTGCGGACTCAGCGCCAGTTGCCACGCCAACAGCACCGCTGGACGGATCGATGTAAACAATGTCGTTTCTGGGGTTGACGCTGGGCGCGGTGATGGTGCCCGTGCTCTGTGCCGCAACTTCTGCGGGCGTGGCGGCAAATGCCGGAATAACACCGGCATCGACGCGCACCGTCATGTTGGGCGTCGATTGTTCGTGCGCTGCAAACTGTGCCGCAACGCGGGCCAGAACAGCAATAGACGCATCGATAGACAGTGGATAGGCCGTACTGTTCGAATTCGTCGTGTAATCTGGCTGGCTGAATGTGGCCGTCATAAATTATGCCCCCGTTGAAAACCAAGTGAAATCGCCGCCGACTGATGCGCCTGTTTCGTCGAAGACAAAAACGGTAAAACCCTCTTCGTCGGCGCCCTGCCATGTGGCGTAACGCGCCGCCCCAGCAACAGAAGCCGCCGTGACTTGCGGGTTCGGCGTCAGAAAAAATCGCTGCGCATAACTGATGCGCGTTCCGCCGACAGCGGCGGTCGACGATCCGCTTTCAGTGCGTTCAGCGACGTCGCAAACCAGATTGAAGCCGGTCACCTTGGCGTTGCCAATCGCTGGCGTCAGCGTCAGCTTGGCCTTAATGCGCCTGAAATCAGTGGTGCCGATGGTCCAATTTTCAAAGCCGTCATAGCTGGCTGCTTCGTCGCGATAATCGATCGACAACGTGGGATCGGCAATGCCGGAAGCAACGCCCGGCCCCAACGCCGATGCGATGTCGGCCCACACGCGCACGCCATCGGCATCGAAACCCAGGTCTTTTTCAGCAGCCTCGTAGGTGCAGGATGCGGCCGGATACGGGCAGAATTGCGTGAACAGTTCCGCATTCGTCAATTCGTTGGCCGCCTTGGTTGACGACGGCACAAGCACGCCTGTCCAGTGCAACAGGAAATTCGTTTTCGTTCCCAGCCAGCGCGGCGCCTGCTCAGACGACAGCACCACGTCAAACGCATTTCCCACAACTAGGTCAAACCGCGCGGCATTGACGCTTTGGTTTCCTGACGTGTCGAAGGCCTTGGCCAGGAATGTCCAGTCACCGGGCGGAACAACACCCGAGCTAAAGGCGTGGCCGCGCAGCACGTTGGCCACAGGCGTTGCCGAAGCAAAGTCGGTATTGCCCACCGGGTTGTAGCGAATCTCGATGCGGTTGTTGTCGGACTCGGTATTCGGATCGCAGCGAAAATTGACGGAACCGCCGCTTTGCTGCGCCGAAAATCCCGTCACATCGGCGGCAAACGTGTCCTTGCCAATGACCGTGTGATCAGCCGCCGCAGTCCAGATCGATTTCTTGCGCAACGAATTGACGAAACGGGCCTCCACTTCGTAAATCTCGCCATCTTGAACCGGCGAAATCCATCCAGGCCCAACAGCGCCCACAACTGGATTGGCGGCCAGCCAATCGGCGGCGCCGGAAATGCGATAGCGAATTTCGACCACACCCCAATCCAACACCATTCCGTTGACTGGCGCGTCCCAATCGACCTTGATCCTGGCCATTTGGGTTCCGTCGCCAAAGGACAGCATGTTTTCAACACCGGAAGCGCAAGTAACATTTTCAGGCGCAGCAACCGTGAACGGATCTGGCAAGGTTGTCGTCGATGGCGGCGCGACGATGATTTCGTCTTCTTCCGCGTTCCAGGAATAAATCGCTGAATCCCATTCGCGCAGAACCAGATCTACGCCCAGATAAGGCTTTTTCTCGGCATCTTCCTTGACCGAGAATTTCCAACTGACGCATTTGAATGTTTTTGCTGCAAATCCAAAGCGCGGATAAGTGAAGTTGACGATGGTTCCCGTTTTAACCTTGATCGTATTCGACGTCAGTCGGCAAGGAAGGTTGACCGTTTTCTGCCGCGCGCGGCTTTCCAATTCGATCTTGGCCAAACGCTGCGCCGATGATGTCGAGATCGTGTACTGAAGCTCAACGTCTTTCCACAGCCGCTCGCCGTTGTCGCGAGCCAGATAGGTTGCCGACGTCACGGCCGGAAAATCAGTCGGCTGCCAGCTTCCGACTTGCGAAACGTAAATGCCTTTGACGCCGTTGCACAAATCGTCACGCGACAAATTGCCGACAACATCGAACGGTCCGTCGATATCGAAGGATGTCAGCGTGATTGATGGCGCGCGCCAATATCCGGCCAGCACGGCGTACTGGCCGCCCGCCCAGGTCACTTCGCCAGCGCAGGATGTAAGCAGCCGGGCGATGATTTCCCTTGGCGCTTCGTTCGCCTCGAACGTGCCGTTTGCTGTGTATCGCTTTTCGGTGCCCCCCGCTTTCAGGGAAACATTTTCATCGGCGACATTCGCTGACGCTTCGTTTTCGTCATCGTCAAGCCCGGTTTCCCCCAAGCCCCAATATGGGTCAGACAAGAAATCGCGAATGCACAAAACGGCGTTGCTGCTAAAGCCCGTGCTTGAATCACGAGGATCGAAAATCGTTGCCTTGCCGTCCACCACCACCCGCACAGTCGGCATGTTGGCGTCGAACAAATCGCTATTGTGTTTCCAGCGAATGTAAATCTTTCCGCATCCAAGCTGCTTGTGGTCGCTGGTCCACTTGTCGGGGCAAGCGCCAGACAAAGCGGCGTGAAAGGCGGCATCGCCCGACCCGTCATAACTGCCATCACCAAACCACGCCCAGGCATATGCATCCCACCGGCCGCCGCAAGCGCCAGTGCTTTGGTTCCAGGTAATTTCTTCGTCGTCGAACCACAGGCTTACCGGCCCCTCGAGCGGATGGCCGGAAAGCGTGATCACCAGATGCAAGGTTTTGTTGTTGTCGGTCGTGTGGATGAAGGTCAGCGGGCCAGACACTTTGGTTCGGCCATAAATGCAGCGCCGATAGGTGATCGGCTGCTTGATCATCTGCGTTCTGTCTGGCGCCGAATAACTAAGCGATCCCAGCTCGGGCGCTTTCGGTTTTGGCGTCATCATCTGCGAAATGAAGCCCATCGCCAGATTAGCAACGCCAACTAAAGCAGCAGCAGCAAACCCGGTAAGCCCAAAAATTGTCGCGCCTGATCCATAGGCTATTGCCGCAGACACCACAGCGCCTATAACGGGAGCGGCATCGGCTGGCGCAGCCATAAAAAAAGCCGCCAGAATGGCGGCCAGGAACAGCGCGGCGCGAAGGATCACCCAACCCTCCAGGCGTGGCTGGCCTCTTTCAGCGGAACAAGGCAAAGGCCAGTCAGGCTGGCGGCGGCCACATCTTTGCCAACGCAGACGCCAAGCGCCGGGCCATCGTCGCGTTCCAGCAAAACAACGTCGCCGCGGCGCGCCGTTTTTACCGGCACTTCTGGGCACGACAGATCGTCGGCGATCTTGCGCGCCGTCTCCAACATGCCGCCACCAGCAAAGCGTTTGAGCGCAACAAAGGCTCCACGCTTCGATTTATAGCGGCCACGAAAAGGGGCCGCTGGATCGACGCCCGTCAAAGCCTCGACCACATCGCAGGCCCACAAGCAACAATCGAACGAACCCCATTCGAATGCGCGACCATGCGCTGACGCAATCATGGCCGACAAGCGGTCCTCCCAACCTGGAAGGCGCTTAATTTCCGAATTTGATTTGGGCGTCTTGCAGGCTGGGGACATAATCGAATCCTTTATCGTTGACGACAGCGGAAATTAGGCTGCGGTCGTAAAGCTGCTGGATATAAATTTTCTGGTCTTCCGGCGTGTAGCGCCAGTTTTTAGGGATCGACAAACGCTTCATGCGAGATTCAGCCGTGACGGTAATCACCGGGCGTTCCACGTCCTCGTGAATTCGTCCAACATCCGTCAACCCGTCGAAGATCAGGAACGGATCTCCATCCATCACGCCATCGTCTGTAAATGCCGCAAGCCAGGCCTTTGCCTGATAGCCCTGGCGAACGTAATCAAGCGCCGTCGCCAACATATCTTCGGGCACGCCGGAAAGCGAAAAGGCTGTTCCCGTCGCCGCCAGATCGGTTGTTTCCTCGATCGCGTCCATGCCGCCGAACTGGCCAACGCCCGCGAAATCGTTACCGCCCCAGGTCAGCGTTCCAAGCCCTGACCAAACATAAACCGTTCCGTCGCTGGTACCCATTTCGACCAGAATGGCCGGGCGTAAATAGCGCGCCGTAAGTTGCGCCGCCATCTCGGCTGGAACTGTCCTTTCGGTCATGCAATCATCGCCTCTCGCGCCGCGAACGTGATGCCAAACAAACAGGCTTCGTCAGTGTCCCAACCGCGTTCGTTGCTGGCCAAGCGAAAGACGCCCTTGGCTGATGTTGTCGTGATGACGGCATTGTCGGCAGGCGCGGCTGGATATTGTCGAAGGCGCGGATATAAAGTCAGGGTGGCGTTGCCGCTGGCGTCGGAATCGACATTCTCCAAATTCTTATGCAGCCGGGCCGACGAACCGGAACCGATCTGAATGTAATCGCCCTTTTTCAAAATATTCGTCGTGCTGGGCGTCCAACCATCGGTCAGTAAATAGATGCCCGATTGCGAAGCGCCCTTGACCAACGGCGTTCCCGTCGCCACGCCGCGCGGCGTTGTGGCGTCGGGGTCACCCAGCAAGAACGTGCCTTTCTTTCCGTACAGCGACAGAAGAAACGCAAGCCATTCTTCGGCGGCGGCGCGCTGCATAGGCGGCAACGTGATTTCGGCCTCCCACCAGTCGGCCTGCCAATCATAGATCAGTTCGCCGCCGGTAAACGGGCTTTCAGGCGCGGCCACCACATCGCGCGCCGTCATGCGAAAGCCTTTAATGCCTGGCGCGGATGGCATCGACAGGGGATAGGTGATCGTCATGTCAGCGCCTGAAATTGCTGGCGTAAGAACCGCCGCGAGCAACGCGAGCTGCAACCGCCGCTTCGGTTTCCTTCTTGATCTGCGGCAGCATCGCCATCATTTCGGCGCGCACGGTTTGCGAAACGCCCGCCTGAACATTCATGGTCTGATTGACGATGATCGAATTTCCGCCAGATGGCGCGGCCCTGGACAGGGTTGGCGCCTGATAGGCCCGTGCCCGCAAATCGGAAATCTGCCTCGCCTGGGCGCGCTGCTGCGCCACGGTTTGAATGCGCTCGCCTTTCTCGGCGATGATCGGAACCTCGTTGACGCCCAGATTCATCACGCCGTTGTGATAGCGCTTGGCGCCCGCAAAGACCGACGACGCCACACGCGCAGTGCGACCTGTTCCCAATCCGACGTCGCCGCCGCCATGGGCGACAGCAGTTTCCATTCCGGTTGAAAAACCCCAATCACCCAGGCCGGAACCACCGCCGCCAAACAGGTTTGACAACCCGCCCAGCAGATCGCCGCCGCTGATGGCGCCAGAGAACGCCGACTTAACCGGGTTCAAAATCGTCAGCTTCAACATTTCCTGATAGACCTCGGAAAGGACGCCGCCAACCACGTTGCGCCACTTCACGGCATCGCCCTGTCCCCGCACCCACATGCGGGTTGATTCGTCGCCCATGCGCTGAAAGGCACGTTCTCCGACTTTGCCGAAGAAGTCCGTTGATTCGCGCAGCCGGTCGATATCGGCACGCTGAGCAACTATGGTTTTTGAAATGTTGCGAGCCTGTTCAATCTCCTGCTCGGTCAGTTCCGAACCCTCGGCCTTCAACCGGTTGACAATTTCCAGATACAGCGCTTCTTCAGCGTAAGCCTGATTGCCATTCATCAGCGCGGCGGCCAGCTTTTCGTTGTCGGAAATCTCGCGCTCGTAGCTGGCCAGCGTTTCCAGGCGCTTCTTGTTGCGCTGATCGTCGGCTGAAATGGCCGACAGCATGGCGCGTTCCATTTCCTGAATGGCTTCTGCGTCATCTTTTACAAGCTGCTGCTCTTCGAAAAGAATCGCGGCCTTTTGCGCAATGGCCTGGCCGTGCCTTGTCGTGATGTCCGTCCCGGCCTGCTGCAGCGCCGTGTGAATTGCCTGTTCTCGCTCGCTGCGCTGCGTTTGCTCGATCTGAAAACCAAGCTGATCGGAAACCTTTTTCCAGGCTTCCGCCTGCTTTTCGATTTTCTTTGTATCGGATTCAGAAACAGGAAGGCGAACAGGGCCGGCGTCAGCCGCATTCGTATTCGCAGCAGGCGGCGGCGGAATATCATTAGAAAACCTTCGAGCGACGATCTTATCGCGGGATGCAATATCGCGCTTGCTTGCCATGCCGACGCTTTCAAGGGCGTTGACGCGGGCGATTTCGGCGCTGTCCAGCGCATTGCCAACGGCATCAATGCCTGCGACAATGCCATCCCACGGCAATTTTGCGACGTTCCAGACGGCATCGCCGAATTCCGCGCCCCACACGACGGCCTTAATTTTTCCCCGCTCCATCGCGTCGCCAAGCGCATCATATTTCTGCGTCAGTTCATCGCCGACCACCATGCCCAGTTTTTTCGCCTCTTCGGCGTTTTTGGCGTAGCCTGACGACATCTCCATCAGCATGGGAATCAAATTTTGACCCGAGCGACCGAACATATCGTATGCGATTTTTCCGCGCTCAGTTTCGGTCGCAGCGCCTGCAATGCGCACGGCCAAATCTTGCAGGATATCGCCCGTCTCTCGCTGCTTTCCATTCACATCCAACAGCGATATTCCGTAGCGCTTGAATTTGTCGATGGCGGAATCACCGCCCTGCATTGCCTCCTCGATCGTGCGCGTCAGCTTTTGCACGCCGGTAACGAACTGTTCCTGACTGGCGCCAGCCTGCAGAGCGACAGCGGTGTAAACCTGATATTGCTCGATCGACAAACCAACCTGTTGCGACAATTCGCCAAGCCCGCCAACAACGTCGATGACGTGACGACCGAATTGCACCAATCCAGCGCCGCCGCCAACCACGCCGAGCAGGCCCAAAAATCTGGCCTGCAACGGCGCCATCGTGGCGTCCATTTGCTGGAACTGTCCGCGCAGTTTCTCGGCGCTGTTGCCAAAGCCGCTGACATCGTATTTGGCGTTCTGCAAAGCCGCGCGCAGCTTGCTGGTGTCGCCTTCGATGCGGACAAGAACTCTTTCAAGCTCGCTCATTCAACCGGCTTTCACAGGGTTTTTCCGACTTTGATTTCGACTGATTCACGGAAATTCTTGAACTTGCGGCGACGTTCCTTGGCTTCTGCCTCGGGCGAACCGTTGGCCAGGGCCATGGCGTCGATGGCGGGGAACAATTCGTCTGGAGAGGATTTCCAGAACAAATCCGGCGTCCAGAACAGGACGCCGCAAGCCAGACCCATCAGGCGGCGGTAGTCGAACTGGTCGACCCCGCCGCCGGCGCTTCCCCCGGATCTGGCTCCTCGCCGCCGGTCAGGGCGCCCAGCAGAAAATCGGACAACGGGGCTGAAAATTTCATCAGCCCCGTTTGCAAAATCTTCTCGCCCAGGTCGGCAAAGGCCGGCGGGTTTTCGCCCGCCGCCCTCAGCCCAGCTTGCACGATCACCGCAACTTCGCGCAGCCCGAATGAACGGGCCATGAAGCGCGCCGACAAGGGGACCAATCCCAATCCGAGACCGTCCTCGATTTCCAACAAGCAGGCAAAGCTGCGCCGCAGCTTTGCCTTGCGCCCGGCGATTTCGATTTCAATCTCGCCTCTGAACGGGTTGACAGTCATTACGGGATTGGCGTCAGGTTGGCGGAAGGCGTCAGGGTGATCTGGTATTTCACCACATCCCTGGTCGGACCCTGAATGTTCAACTGCGTCACGTAAAAGTCGCCGCTATAGCCTTTTCCGGCGCCGTCAAACACGATCTTGCAGGCATGGCTGGTTCGGTTGCGCCATGCGATCTCCAGCGCATCCAGATTGGCCCGGCTGTCGCGCAGAGTTCCGCTGCACTGAACCGTGCCATTGATGGTGGTCGGCACCCCGGTCTGCCAACCGGAATTGTCTTTTGCCGTCGTGTCGGCAACGTTCGTGCTGCCGTCAAAGCTGGTGTCGGTCTGGCCTTCCAGCACGGTATAGCTTGACGGGCTGCTGGAGGTGTTGCCGATGTACAGTAGGCAGGACGTGCCCTTAACGTCGCTCATTGGATCGATCCTTTCGAAAAATCAGGGAGCGGGAAGTTTGATCGCCGCCACGGTGACGCTGGTCACCGCGGAATAGGTGACATGCACGTAACCCGACGAATCCTTGAACGCCGTGGGCGGGAAAGGCCCGATCATGCGTTCTTCGCCCGCTGTCACCGTGCAGGTGAAATCGGCGCGGGCCAGCGTGCCATAGCCATCAACGGTCAGGGTTGCGACCTGCGTTTCTACGGTTACGGTTTTGTCTGACGCATCGCCATTTTTGACATGCAAGAAAGTGCGGCCCGTGCCGTCGTCGGCAAAATAATTGCCGTCGGCATTGGCGGCGGCGTAGGTGGCCTCGAGACCGGTCGAGGCAATGTTTTGCACGGTCAGGGCTGATTCAGCCATGATCTATCCTTTCGCTAGTTGGATGTTTCGGCTGTTCCCGGCGCCGTGCCGTAATCGATCTTGTATTTGTGCCGGACAATGCCGACTTTCTTTTCGCCGTCGCCAGAAAGCTCTATCACCGTTTCTTGCAATTCCACGTAGCGGGCGGGCGCAATGCTGGACGCCACCATCGCCGCCTCGATCTGGGCCGACAAGGAATCCAGCGCATCATCCAGCATTCCGTCTTTTTCTTCGGCGTAGGCATCGACCATCAAAAACAGCGAACGGCTCATCGCCAAATCTGACGAAGAAAACTCGCTGCTTTCGCGCCAGGCATAAACGCAGATGGCGGGCAGGTCTTTTGGCTCAAGCGAGCGCGAGCGACTGGCAAACACCCGCCGATGGGCCGCCGTGTTGGCATCGCAAAGCGCCTTGACGGCGGCGTGACGGATGGTTTGGCGAACGTGGGTCATGCGATATTCAGAAACAGCGTAGTGAAGCCCAGGCCATCGTCGCTGCGCTGTGCCACGCGCCAGGTTCGGTCAGCGACCGACAAGTCGCTGCCTTCACCGGCATTGCCAACCGTTGCGGTTGACAGAACCGCCGATGGCCGGATGACGGAAAGCCCCGCTTGCGCATCATCGAAATTGATTAGGCGCTGCTCTTCCTCGAACAACACCGTCACTTCGATTCCATCAAGCGTGGCCGTTACGCCAAAATCGGCCAACATAGCCAAGCGGTCGGCCGATGTTTCGACCGACATCAGACAGGGGCCTCATCATCACCGCCTGCGGGCGGGTTTTCATGCGCCTTGTCTTCGCCAGCGCCCGCGGGCGTGGCGCCGTCGGATGACCCACCCAGGCCAATGGCGGCCCTGGCCCTGTCAAGCAGGCCGGGCTGCTTGACCGTGGCTTGGGCTTCGGCCTGCGCCTTGATCTCGCGTTCGCGACGCTTGCGGTCGCGATCTTCCATCTCGGTCAGATCCAGCAGCATGGCCTTGTTGACGCCGGGGTGATTTTCGGCAACGCCGACTTTCTCGCCCTTCTTGAATTCGACCGGGGAAAGCACGTCATACGAATCGTTTCCCAGCGGCTTCAGATTGGCGGCGCGCGACTTGGCTTGGTCTGGCGACAGCTTCAGCGTGAAGCCCAGGCCGAACGACGCTTTCACGCCGACCACTTCGAAAAATCGGAAATTCATGGATGTTCCCTTTCAGGAAAAGAAAAGGGGCGGCCCAATGGTTAAGGCCGCCCCTTACTTGCGTAATTACGGATCAGGTCAGGGTCGTCAGACAGCCCTTCTGCCACATGCCGTAACCAACGTTGCGCAGCGACTTGATGCCGTACAGGTGCTTGTCGTCGGTGAATTCCAACTCGGAACCCTCGGCGATTGCAGCCATCGTGATCGGCTCTTCTTCCTGGCGGATGAATGCACGGGTACGGCCGTAGTTCGTGAAAACGGCGAACTTCGTGGTCCAGGTCAGACGGGGATTGACTTCCAAACGAACCTGGAATCCGTTCAGGTTGGTGATCAGGTTGGTTCGGCTGGCCGAACCATCGACGATCACCGGGTTTTTGGTCGCCGCTGCCGAGGCCGCGAAAAACGGCGCCGGAACCATGACAAGGAATTCCTTGGCATTGGCATTCATCGGCTTGCCCTGATCATCCTTGAATCCCAGCAAGGCCTGCATGGCGTTCAGGATGGCGGCTTCCATTTCGGCCGCCGTGGGGGCGGTGGTAGTGCCGACGTTGTAGGTCAGGTCATTGTCCTGCGTTCCACTGTCGCCTTCGGAATGGTCGGTATCGAAGAAATACTGACCATCGTAGCAAATACCGCTTTCACCGTTGACGATCAACGTGGTCAGCAGGTCGAACCAGTGATCGGCCGCACGGTCAGCCTGCTCCTGAACGCGCAGCATGATCTGGCCGGTTTTGTCGCGGCGAAGTTCATCGACCGAAACCTCCAGCGTCGATTCATACTTCTTGTTGGCGATGGTGATGCCGTTTTCACGGAATCCCTTGGCCTGGCGGCCACCGATCCATTCACGCATGCCGGGCGATTGGCCAAGCCACTTGTAGGTTTCGGATTCCTGGTCGCTGTTGAAATACATGGAAACCATGTCGAGCCAACCGGCGTTCTGCACCCGCTCGAGGGTTTCATAGAACTCGCCGATGATGGCACGCGAGGAAAGGCCGTAGCCGCTCATGTGATTTACTCCTTAGTTGAACGGCTTAGTAGCCGAGAGTGAGACGAAGAACACCAGCACCTTCAACGAAGGTCGTGGTGCTGGCGGCTTCGATCGACAGCGTGTCGCTGGCGGTGAAGCTGTTGCCCGCGGTGAAATCGGCAGCCTGCGCCACCACCTTGCCCAGCGGCGTGCAATTCGCCGACGTCAGGGCAAGGGTTCCGCCCGTGGCATTCGTGGTGCCAACTTCTAGGTTCAGAGTTGAGGCTTTGGAGCCAGTCGTCACCGGCGAGGTGACGATGAATTCCATCTTCTCGACCCAGCCATGAAAGCCGGGCGTGACGGTGGTGATCAGATCGCCGTCGGCGACATTGGCCAGCGTGACCGGAACGTCCATGTGAGTGAAGCGCGGACCTTCGGAGGCATCGAAAGCCACCACGCCGACGCCGGACGAGACGTAACGGATGACCTTGCCGATGTAGGTGTTTGTCGCCGCAACCAGGGTAAAGGTTGCGTCGTCACTGGCGAAAACCGGGCGGCCAACATCGGTGATGGCCAGGCCGGAAATCGACAACTCGATCTTGCCCTTATCCATCACGCGCACGCGAACATCGCCTGCCGAGCCAGAGGCATTATCGGCCCTGGATTCGGCAAAGCCGCGGAACGGATCGCCGGCGACCAGCGGGCGGGCATAGCCCGAACCGTTGTCGCCAACGGCGGCGCCTTCATAGATGATGTCGCTGGCGATGACCGGCAGCGAATTGACGTCGCCCAATTCCATCGGGCGGCGGGTATCGGTGGCAAGCGTGGTCATGGTTGGTCCCTCACTTCTTCAGGATGCGGGCCTGGCCCGAGGCAGTGGCCTTCTCGAAAGCGAGATAGGCATCGAACTTGTCGCGGAATTCGGCACGCAAGGCCGGGTCTTTGTCCCAGGCCCTTTTGCAGCGATCTTCCAGCGGCAGGGCGGCGTCGATGGCGGCCTGCGAAGCGACGGCATCAGCGCCACCGGCTGCAGGAACCAGCTTCTCAGCAGGCTCGGCCGACTTGATTTCGGCCAGGATGCGGCTGCCCTTCTGCTTTTCGTCGGCATTCAATGCCAGCGCAGCGGCGCCGGCATCAACACCATCGGAAATCAGCTTGGAAACCAGATCCTGCTGGCCCGCAAAAGCGGCCGACTGGATGGCCAGCACGCGGCTGCGCTCGGCCTGTTTGGCTTCGGTTTCGATTTGCGCCACGGCGGACGCAAAATTCTGGCGCAATTCGGCCGCGGTGCAATCAGGCTGCGGCCCCTTCTGTTGATCGCTCATGTCGGTTTCCTTCAGTTGAGCGGTGGACGGACCGCCAGCGGCGGCGTTGAGGCGGGGCATATGCACCGCCGTTCGAACCGGATTGGCAGAAGCCAGCCGGGATATGGTTTGTTCGTAGCTGCCCAGCGCATCGGCCATGCCCGCCGCCACAGCGTCGGCGCCGACCAGCAAGCCGCCTTGGCCGAAATCAGCCATCACTTTTTCGGGCGCAACACCGCGCGCTTCGGCAACGGCGTTGATGAATTCCTGGGCTAGGCGATCGACATAGGCTTGCAGGCTGGCCATACCGGCTTCAGTGCCCGGATCGGCATTCTTAAGCGGAGATTGGCTGGAGACGATGTTGTAGGTCTTGACGCCACGCGATTGATCGATGGCGCTGGTATCACGCAGAGTGGCGATGATGCCGATGCTGCCCAGCGTCGCCATTCGGTCAACCACGATTTCCCCCGCCCCACTGGCGATGAAATAGGCCGCACTTGTGGACATGCCGCCAACGTAGGCCACCACTGGCTTGATGGCGTTGGCCGAACGGACGGCGGCCTGGAATTCAGCAATTCCGTTCGCCTGTCCGCCCGGACTGTCAAGCGACAGGATGATCGCTTTTACAGCAGGCGAATCGACGGCTGCACCGAATTCCTTGGCCGTCAAGCCGAGCGACGTGGCGCCAGACAGGTCAGTCATCAAATTGGCATGCCGAAAAATTGGGCCATTGATGGAAACGGTTGCCACGCCATCGCGCACTACCACGCCCCGCGTGTTGGCCAGCAGATCGCCGCCGCGCATTGAAAGCGCTTCGATGCGCAGTTTTTCAGCCTGTTCGGCGTTTGGCTTCCAAGCAGCCAGAGATTCCGGCGTAACATCTTGCCGACCGGCAATTTCGATCATGGTCTGAAAAGCCGGGGCATGAATTGCCCAGGGCTGGCTGGCAGCCTTGTCGAAAACGTCGATCATGTCTGTTTCCTAGATCAGTTCGTGAGGTCGTCGTCGTCGGGATCTGGAAGAACCGGCTGCTGGCTGGCGGCTTTGTCTTTCGGATTCACCGCAACACTGGCGTCGGCCAGCATGGTTTGTTCGCGGCCCAAACGTCTTGCGTTGCGCTCGAAATCGCCGTTGCCCAGCGCCGCCGTTGCCGCCGAGCGGGTTTGCAGATTGTTGTCAACCTGGGCTACCAAGGCCGATGTTTCCTGCAGCGGGTTCAACTGTCCCATGCTGGGGCCTGTCCAGGTTGCGCCGCACCATGCAGCGCGGGCCAGCGGGTCTGAGAAAAATCCGGGGGCCGCCAGCAAGCCGCGGGCGACCGCTTCGCCGATCATCGCTTCGTAAGCCGCTTGATAGAATTCGCGGGCCATGAACCCGCGCACCATTTTGAAAAAGCGCCAGGCCTCGATCATCGCCGCGCGGCTAGCCGAATAGCTGGCCGTGAAATGCTTGATCAGGATCTCGAATGGCAGTTCCAGCGCCACGCCAATCTGGCGCAGCACCGCCATAACGAACGGATCGAAAGCGGTGTTCGGCCTGTTCGGGTTGGCGAAAGTAACGTCCTCGCCCTGGCCCAAATTAATCATGGCGCCAGCGCCCAGCTTGAATTCGCCAGTGCTGTCGGGCGCGTCGGCTACCGGGTCGGCAGGCGCCAGACCTTGGCCGGACGGCGATTTCACAAACACCGTGAACAGGCTTGACACAACAGCGGCCATTACTTCTGCCTCGGTGTACTTATCAAGCTGTTTCAAGGGTTCGATCACCGGCGTCAGGTACGGAACGCCGCGGCCCTGCTCGGACCGTTCGGATTCGTAAATATGCCAAATCAGCCGCTCGCCCGATGGCGAAAAGGCCTGATAGCGCACGGTTGCGCGAACGCCGGGCTGAAAATCGCCAGGATGGCGCTTGGCAATATGGTAAGCCACCGCCTTTCCGTTGGAATCGCGCTCGATGCCACCGGTCACCGTGTTGCCGTTGTCAAACGTCTGTCCGTCGCGAATGCCGACCGGATTCAATAGGCGGGCGGTATCGACCAATTGCAAAGCCAGGCCAAGCACTTTTTGCGGGCTGGCGTCATCAAACCGGCGCACGACCAGCGCATCACCGTCTAGCAGAACGGACAGCAGCACAGTTGCTGCCAAGCTGTCTATGGTTTGCTCGGCCCGAATATCGATGTGGCGCGCCCTGGCGTGCTGCGACCACAGCCGCTCGGCCTGATCTTCGAATTCGTTGACGGCTTGCTCGGTTGCACGCACATAACTGCTATCGACGGCGGCTTTCAGAGCCAAGCCCTCGCCCAGCGCCGAAGTGCGCACGGTTTTCACCGCCCCCCTGGCCAGCGGAGCGTTGCGGAACAGTTCATGCGAACGGGCGCGGGCGGTCTCAAGATCTGGAATCAGCGCAGCATCGGCCGACAGATCGCGCCCGAACATGCCCTTGGTCTGCCGGCGGTCACGCCGGGCGCCGGTATAACCGCCGGTCATCGCCGACACAACAGCAATTTGACAGCGCGCCTGATAGCGTTTGGCCCCAGCAACCGGATCGAAGGCCGACACAACGCGGTCGATCAGATTCGGGCGCACGCTTGACAGCGCCTTTTGGAAATCGCGGCGGCTCATATCGCGGTGATCACTTTCGTTCTGATGCCGTCTGTGTTCGCGGTGCCGCCCAGACGCTTGCACTGCGCATCCCAGAATTCGATCATTTTCTGCACCTCGGCCAGATTGGCCCGCGTCAACTGGCGCTTTGTCCCCGTGGCGGTTTCAATGCTGTAGCTTTGCGAGGCCGCCAGCGAAGCCTGCGCCTCCAGCCATTGAGCCAGATAGGTTTCTGCCTGTGCCAAGGTGATTCCGGCCATTACAGTTCAACCCCTTTGTGCAGCATGCGCCGCTGTTTCGGTTTCGGCATCGCCTGGCCGATCACGGCGCGGGCGGGAATGTCGCTCATTTTGACCGGGCTGGCCCAAACCGGCGGCGCCGACCAATCGGCCACCCGTTCCGGGCGCAGGCGAAGGCGGGCCGCCTCGGCATAGACCAGTCCGTCCCAGCTTTCGTTTTTGCCCTGTTTGACCCAAGCGCCCTTGATTTTGCGCTCGGCGGTCAGTTCCTCGAAAAAACCATCGGGCACGTTCTGCGGAAAGCGAATGGCCGGGCGTGGCGATTCGCCGTCTCGCGCGCGCTCGAACCGCAGCCTTGCGTCGATGGCGTTCTTGATCATGTGGCCGCCGATTGTGTAGACCGCCACTGCATCCTGGCGGCGCTTTCCCAGATCGTCGGTTTCCCATTTCGGCGTGCTGGGCAGCATCGGCCAGTTGCGGGTCGATGCGCCCTTGATCAGCATCAGCCGCCATGTAGGCAACTTCGCTGAACCAAAAAACATCCGGCGCGAAAATTCGCGGGCCTGTTCGGCAACGCCAGATGTCGTCGCGCCGTCTTCATCCACGCCAGCCGCGCCACCCGTGTCGATTGCCGTGCAGGCGATGGGCAGGCCATGTGTTTTGTCGCCAGCCAGCGGGTAAACCGCCTGGATGACATGCGGATAAATCAAATCCCAATGCGTGGCCGCGTTGGCCGGGTCGATCTGAGCGCCGTCCGGCGTGCGGGCGATGTCGTAGCGGTCGATCAGTCCCGCCTCGTTGTGCTCGCTCCAGCCCCAAACCGACACAGCGAAATGGTGAATCTGCACATCGACCGAGGCAGTCAGGTAGCGCACCCAGGCGGGCACCGTTTTCAGCAGCCAGCTTTCCTGGCGTTCCTTCAGCGTCTCGATCTCGGGCGGCGGCGAACTTTTTGACACGCCGACGAACGGAATTCCTAGCTCGGTGTTGTAGACCGTTTTCAGCCCTTCTTCGTCGCCGGTTTTCTCGAACGCCGCCTGGGCTGTCACCAGTGTTGCCGCGATCTTTCCCCAGCTCTGGAAGGCCGAACACAGGCCAGACAGCCAGAAGGACGAAATGCGCTGGCTGGGCCGGTCGCCATGCAGAACGCCGTTTTCATCAACACTCATGCCGCGCGGCAACCAGACCGCGGCGGCCAGCATGTCTGCCTTCTCGATCTCGGCAATCGATCCGCCGCATTCCGGGCAAATCAGGCTGGCGCCGTGCTCGACCAACTGATCTGCCGTCGCCCCAGCCGGGATGTGCAGGTGCTTCAGCGTCGGTTTGCGGTCTTTGCCGAACCCTGGCGTAAAGTAGGTTTTGCAGCGCGGGCATGGGCAGGCCAGCAAATTCTGATCGCCCTCGCCCCAGGCGCCGACGATGCCATCATTCGAGTCCTTGCTGGGACTGGAAATAATAATCAGCGTGCCATTACGGCCAAACGTTTTGATGCGCTGCCGGCCAAGATAGCGGGCATCGCCTTCGCCGCCGATGTCATCTGGCATGCGGTCGTATTCGTCTTCGATGACAATCGGCACCGGACGGCTGGACAGTTGCGACACCACCGGCCAGCCGATGGTCAACATCGACCCGTTGCGGAACGTTTTCTGCAGCAGCTTGTCGACGTACAATTCCCCGATCAGTTCCGGCGACGGGCGCAACAGCTTGTTTTCAATGCGCCGCTCGGCAAAATCGATTGCCAGGTCACGGGTTGGCAACAACATCAAAATGTCGCCGGGCATGCATTTTACGGCGTGGCCGATGACATTCAGCGGCACTTCTGTTTTGCCGGACTGGCTGGGACCGACGATTACAACCTCTTCCACCTGGCGCGACCGGCAGCGGTCCATGACCTCGGCCAGATATGGCGCCTTGGCGTTGCGCCATGGTCCGACATAAGACCCTGGATTGTTCAGGCGGCGGTAACGTTCAGCGGCATCACTGACCGTAATTTGCTTGGGCGGACGCAGCGCGACAACAGCCGAGCGGCGGATATCTGCGGCCCGCACGAATTCGGCGATCGGCTCATCACGCAGCGGCAGCATCGGCCAGATCGCGTTTTAAACTTGGCATTGACTCGATGTCTGTTGCCAGATCGTCCAGCATTTCGTCGATCATATGCAAGGCCTCGTCTACCTGCTCAGGCATCAGGCCAAATCGATGTCCAAGGTCATCTGGAAGCGACCGCATGCGGTCGCGGATCAGGGCGAACAAACGGACCTGATCGGCCCTCACTTCATCGGCTGGAACCAACGTGCGGCGAAGCTGTGACAGCTTCACCTTGTCCATTTCGGCCCGGATGATCTCGGCACGACCGCGCGCAGACAGCTTGCCTAATCCGCCGTCATCGGTGAATTCAGGAAGCTGGTCACCGCCAAGAAGTTCCAAGCGCAATTGAGCGTCAGATTCAGCACGGTCAAGCAGCTTGCGCTGTTCCTCGGCTTCCAGACCGCGCCGCCAATCGGCAACCTTGCGCAGATCGAGTTCCCAGCTGACGCCGTTCCCGCCTTTCTTCTCGACAGGGCAACCATCTTCGATCCAGCGCTTAAGCGTTGGGTCAGTGATACCGAAAAACCGGGCCGTTTCTGAAAGGTTGCGGATCTCGGGCGCTTCTGGAGATTTGTTCGTCTCCATTCAAGCCCCTCGAACAACAAAAACAAAAACAAAAACAAGAAGGTGATTTATTTCTGTCAGACACTAAAAGCCAGCGGTCGTGCGATACCCGCCGCAGACAAAGAGCCAGGAGAACCTA
>JADGAX010000015.1 GCA_015231795.1 Alphaproteobacteria bacterium
GTCCTCCTTTGCGTTGGTGTGAGTGTGAAGCCCAAACGCGAAAAGCCGCCCGGGCAGATGCCAGGGCGGCTTTTGGTCGCAGTAAGGGCGGTAATGCTTACGGCTTACACGACAATAAGTCTGGCGTCAAGAATTAAGTCTTTAAAACCTATGGCAGGTCGTTATCCCTGCTCGGATGCGCTGGGAAATTTCAAGACTGCCGTCAGCAGGATCGCCAGACCTGCCAGACCAGAAATCATCCAATAGGCGACGCCAAAACTGCCATTGGCTTCGGCGATGATGCCCGCCAGGGCGGGGCCAGCAATCTGGCCCATGCCGAAAATGACGGTGATGGTGCCGAATCCCTTCACGGCCAGCGCAGGCCCCAACACGTCGCCCACCACCACCGCCATGATGCCGGGCACCGCCCAGGCGGAGCCGCCGAACAAGGCGATCGCCAGATAGATCCCCCATGCGTCGGGATGCATCGCCACCAGGGCATAGGCCGTCATGTGCATCGTGTAGGGCAACATCAAGCCAACTTTGCGGCCCAGCCGGTCGGACAGGCTTCCGAACAATGGGCCGGAGAGCAGGCTTAGCCCGCCCACCCAAATCCAGAACCGCCCGGCCTCCGCCTCGCTGAAACCGAAATCGCGCACCAGCGTCGTCACCATGAAGGTGGCGAACACGGCATAGGTGGCGCCATACAGAAAATAGATGGCTCCCAGATGGAGCAGGAACCGCTTGGCATTGGTCTTTGCTTGCGGCACATGACCGGGCGGCAAGGGCGGCGGCTCGCCGCCCACTGGCTGAATCCCCAAATCCTCGGGATGATTGCGCAACACCGCATAGGCCAACATCGCCCCCGCCAACGAGATCGCCCCCAGCAAGGTCCAACCGATGCGCCAACCTTCAGCACCGTAGGTTTGATTGAGGAACGGAATCGTCAGCCCTGCAAACATGATGGCGAAGCCCGAACCGATCACCATGAAACCGGCGGCGCGGCCTCGCACATGTCTGGCGAACCAGTGCGAGACCAAACCCATGATCGGCACATTGGCGGCCGCCGAACCAGCGCCGGTCAAGACATAGAGGATCAGAACGGCCACGAAACCGTCGGCCCGCCCAACCAGCAGCATCGACGCGCCGACCAGGAACAATCCCAAGGCGATGGCTTTGCGCGCCCCCATCCGGCGCACCAGGGCACCCGCCATCAGCACGGCCAGAAGATAGCCGATGAAGTTTCCTGTGCTGATATAGCCCATTTCGTCATAGGACAGGTCAAGCGAGACCCCCATCGAGGGCAGCAGCATGCCAAGCGCGAAGCGGCCCAGCCCCAGGGCCACGAAGACGGTCATCGTGCCGATGGGAACGATGAACCAGCCGTAATGAATCTTTCTTGGCAGCCCCATGTTTTATCTTGCCCTCTTTTCTGCAATCATGGCGGCGGTTGATGCAATAAGCAAGTCGGTACCAAAATGCGTAAAATGACCCATATCGGAATCATCGGAGCAGGCGCCTGGGGCACGGCGTTGGCCGTTTCGGCCAGACGTTCCGGGCTTGAAGTGACGGTTTGGGCCCATGAGACCGAGGTCGCCCAGGCCATCCAAACCAGACATGAAAACCCGATCTTCCTGCCCGGCCTGAAACTCGATCCCGGCATCAAGGCGGTCACCGACCCCGACGCCATCCTGGGCGCCGATGCCATTCTGGCGGTCGCGCCCGCCCAATTTCTGCGTCCAACCTTGCAGGCTTTCGCCAAGGGCTGGCCGCAAGGTCTGCCCATCGTGATCTGCGCCAAAGGGATCGAACAAGGCTCGTTGGCCCTGATGACCGAGGTGGCCGCCGAAGTCCTGCCCCAAGCCCCGCAAGCGGTGCTGTCCGGCCCCACCTTCGCCGCCGAGGTGGCCAGGGGCCTGCCGACCGCCGTCACCCTGGCCTGCAAGAACGCCAAGCTGGGAAACAAGCTGGTTCAGTCCCTGGGCACGCGCAGTTTTCGCCCCTATCTGTCCGATGATCCCATCGGGGCCGAAGTGGGCGGAGCGGTCAAAAACGTGCTGGCCATCGCCTGCGGCATCGTGACCGGCAAAGGTTTCGGCGACAATGCCAGGGCCGCCCTGATCACCAGGGGCATGGCCGAGATCGTGCGCCTGGCCGTGGCCAAGGGCGGCAAGGCGGAAACGCTGATGGGGCTTTCGGGCCTGGGCGATTTGATCCTGACGGCCAGTTCCACTCAATCTCGCAACTTTTCCGTCGGCATGGCGCTGGGCCAGGGCAAGACATTGGCCGAGGCCCTGGCGGGCAAGCAATCGGTCGCCGAGGGCGTCGCCAGCGCCGCCTCCACCGTGGCCCTGGGCGTCAAGGTTGGCATAGACCTGCCGATCGCCTTGGCTGTCGATGCCGTTCTCAACCAAGGCGCTAACCTGAACGCCACTATCGAAGCCCTGTTGTCGCGCCCCTTCAAAAGCGAGGTTTGAAACAATGCTGTTCGCCATTCTGTGCCGCGACAAGAAAGACGCCCTGCCCGTGCGCTTGGCCAACCGCGAGGCCCATCTCGCCTACATCAAGGAAAGCTGGGTCTCGAAAATCGTCACCGCCGGTCCCATCTTCGGCGCCGATGGGCAAAGCATGGCAGGCAGCCTGCTGATCATGGACCTGGAAGACCGAGAGGAAGCCCAGCGTTATCTCGACGGCGATCCCTATGGCAAGGCAGGCCTGTTCGAAAGCTGCGACGTCTGGCCCTATAAAAAGGTCTTTCCGTGAATTACTGGCTATTGAAGTCGGAACCGGAAAGCTGGAGCTGGTCTGATCAGGTCAAGAAGGGCGTGGAACCCTGGACGGGTGTTCGCAATCATCAGGCGGCCAAGAATCTACGGACCATGCGGCTGGGCGATCTGGCCCTGTTCTATCATTCCGTGACCGAACGCAGCATCGTGGGCATCGTGGAAATCGTGCGCGAAGCCTATCTTGATCCCACCGACACAACAGGCAAATGGGTATGTGTCGATGTGAAGGCGGCAAAGCCTCTGCCCCGTCCGGTAAGTTTGGCCGAGATCAAGGCGGAACCGACGCTCAAGGACATCGCCTTGGTTCGCCAGTCGCGCCTGTCGGTGACGCCGCTGGAGGAAATGACCTGGAAGCGACTGCTGGCAATGGGCGGCCTGTAAACCCTTTTACCAATACTGCGCCCGAATGGGATGGCCGCGCATCTTCAGATCGATCTTGATGATGTGGTCGACCAGCCAGTGGCGCAGGAATTCCAGCATCTCCTCGTTGCTGACCGGCGGGTCGGCGGTTTCGCCATCCATGAAACGCTTGGACAAATCCTCAAGATCCGCCATCAAGCGGCGGTGGTCGTCGTGATTTTCGCGAAGCCCCTTGTAGTGCGACGTCGATTGCATCCCCTCCTCGCGCGAAAAATGCTCGCGCGTATAGGCCCGCAAGCGGCCAAAGAGAACGCGAAGCCCGTCATCGCAATCCCCTTGCTTGGTTTCCTCTTTCTGGATGACGACTTCAAGCTGGTTGATGATGTCGATCAAATGCCGGTGATCGGCGTCGATGACCTTTATGCCCACGCTCATTTGCTCTCGCCAGACAATCGGCATTCTTCTTCACAAGCCCCTTGTAGTTGGCGACAATGTCCAGACGACAATCTACGCTTAAGGGTAATCGATTCAACCATAAGGATAATGCGTGTATAGGATCCCGTTGGCCGACATTCCCAATCCCGGCGCCAGGGCCTTCGTCATCGAAAAGGCCGACGGAACTATTGTCTCGGGCTTCGTTGTGCGCATCGGCCCCTTGATCCGCGCCTACGTCAATTCCTGCCCCCATACGGGCGCCCCTTTGAACTGGCAGGAAGACAGGTTCCTCGATTATTCCCAAACCGACATCCTATGCACCATGCACGGGGCGCGCTTCACCCCTGAAACTGGCCTTTGCACCATGGGGCCATGCAAAGGGAAAACTCTGACCCCGCTTCCCTTTGAAATCTCTAATGAAACGATTCTAGTCCAGCCCTTGTCATAGCCACTTTTCGTGGCATAATCGGCCCATCGCACCGGTTTGCCAGCGCGTAAGGGCTGGGCATTCCAAGATCACAAGGATGAAGGGAGAACATCCAACTATGTCAGACCAACATATCTTCCCCGTCAGCGCGGAAGCTGCCAAAGGGGCTTGGATCGACGAGGCCAAGTACAAGGCCATGTACGAACAGTCGGTCAAGGACCCCTCTGCCTTCTGGGGCAAGGAAGGCAAGCGCATTGACTGGATCAAGCCCTTCACCAAGGTCAAGGACGTCTCTTACGATCCGCATGACGTCCATATCAAATGGTTCGAAGACGGCACGCTGAACGCCTCGGCCAACTGCCTGGACCGCCATCTGGCCAAGCGCGGCGATCAGACCGCCATCATCTGGGAAGGCGACGATCCCAACGAAAGTGCGAGCATCACTTATCGCGATCTGCACGAGCGCACCTGCCGCCTAGCCAACGCCATGAAGGCCCAGGGCGTCAAAAAGGGCGACCGCGTCACCATTTACCTGCCGATGATTCCGGAAGCGGCGGTGGCCATGCTGGCCTGCGCGCGCATCGGCGCCATCCATTCGGTGGTCTTCGGCGGATTCTCGCCGGATTCGCTGTCCAATCGCATCCAGGACTGCGATTCCAACATGCTGATCACCTCGGATGAAGGCTTGCGCGGCGGGCGCAAGGTGCCCTTGAAGGCCAATGCCGACAAGGCCCTGGAAACCTGCCCCAGCATCAAAAGCGTGATCGTGGTCAAGCGCACCGGCGGCAATGTCGCCATGAAGGCGGGGCGCGATGTTTGGTATCACGATGTCTGCGCTGCGGCTTCGCCCGACTGCCCGCCCGCAGAATTGAGCGCCGAAGACCCGCTGTTCATCCTCTACACTTCGGGATCGACCGGCAAGCCCAAGGGCGTACTGCACAGCACCGGCGGCTATATGGTCTACGCCTCGATGACGCACCAGTACGTCTTCGACTATCACGACGGCGACGTCTATTGGTGCACCGCCGACGTGGGTTGGGTCACCGGCCACAGCTACATCGTCTATGGCCCCTTGGCCAACGGCGCCATTTCGCTGATGTTTGAAGGCATCCCCAACTATCCCGACGCGTCCCGCTTCTGGCAGGTGGTCGACAAGCACAAGGTCAACATCTTCTACACCGCCCCCACCGCCATCCGCGCCCTGATGCGCGAAGGCGAGGCGCCGGTCAAGAAAACCAGCCGCGCCAGCTTGCGCCTGTTGGGTTCGGTCGGCGAGCCGATCAATCCCGAAGCCTGGCTGTGGTACTACAAGAATGTCGGCGACGAGCGCTGCCCGATCGTCGATACCTGGTGGCAGACCGAAACCGGCGGCATCCTGATCACGCCCTTGCCGGGCGCCATCGCCCAGAAGCCGGGTTCGGCCACCCTGCCCTTCTTCGGCGTGCAGCCGGTCATCGTCGATGCCGAAGGCAAGGAGCTTCAGGGGGCCACCGAAGGCAATCTGTGCATCGCCGATTCATGGCCGGGTCAGATGCGCACGGTGTTCGGCGATCACGAACGCTTCGTGCAGACCTATTTCTCGACCTACAAGGGCATGTACTTCACCGGTGACGGCTGCCGGCGCGATGCCGACGGCTATTACTGGATCACGGGGCGCGTCGATGACGTGATCAATGTTTCTGGTCACCGCATGGGCACCGCCGAGGTCGAAAGCGCCCTGGTCGCCCATCCCAAGGTGGCCGAGGCCGCCGTGGTCGGCTATCCGCACGACATCAAGGGCCAAGGCATCTACGCCTATGTCACCTTGAAGGCGGGCGAAGCCACGTCGGAAGAACTGCGCAAGGAACTGGTCAATTGGGTCCGCAAGGAAATCGGCCCCATCGCCTCGCCGGATCTGATCCAGTGGGCGCCGGGCCTACCCAAGACCCGCTCGGGCAAGATCATGCGCCGCATTCTGCGCAAGATCGCGGCCAACGAGTATGACGCGCTGGGCGACACTTCGACCCTGGCCGATCCGACCGTGGTCGAAGACCTGATCGACAACCGCATGAACCGGGCGTAGTCCTTACGCTTCGGCCATTCGATGAAGCGGCGCGGGTGTCCCCCGCGCCGTTTTCATTGGAAGCGCAGAACCTGCGCTATTCCCCCACCGCGCACCAAGATTGTCGTTCGCCGCCATTGTAGCGGCGCGCCAAACCGGCCTTGACCAGTTCCGCCGACAAATCGGCGCCCGAGGAGTCCTGAACCTGCGCCAAGACTCGGCCACCATATTTGTCGGTCAGAATGTCGCGCAACTGCACCACGCCGCCCTCGATGCGAGCCATCAGAAATTGTCTGGCCGCCAAAGCCTTCTCGCGCTCGGATGGACAACGGGCCTTCAGTTCCGGCGCGTCCGTGCCAAACAGACGGACCGAGGTTTCCACCTCCTGCCCAAGCCAGATATGCGCCCTAACAAGAATCGTATCGCCATCAACCACCCGCAGCACTTGGGCGGGAATGGGACCCGCCAAACGGTCAATCGCAACAGATTCGCCGACAGCTAATGCCGAGAAGGCTGATGCCAAAACAAACACCCGTAATATGAATGTGACTATCATGCGCTATCGTATAACGCGATTTAAGGAGCACGTCAAGTCAGTATAGGAATTTATATAGAACATAAAAGGAATTTATACAAAACAGATAATGGTTGCAAGGCCGTGCTTTAGAAATCGCTGCAACGTCCCTTGCGTTCCCAATCGCCAAAGCGTGTCGGCTCCGCCCCCTGAGGGCCGCCGCTCTCCCGCCCACCGACGTCAGGGAGCGGCAAAGACTCCTTTTGCCGCCCGACAATTGGGGTCAACCCAACCGGCTCCGCCTGCCCTGCTTTCACGGGGCGTTTCAGTAGCGGCAATTCCTTGGAATTTGCATCAGTCATGGCGAGATCATGCGCCAGCGCAGTCATCGACGCCAGACACTCATAGTTGCGGATTGAGGGGGAGAAATAACTGGAGAAACCTTGGTCAGCGGTTCGAGTATGAGGCCATGGGGCCGTTTGGTACATTTGGGGTTGGCCAAGCGCAAGTCGATCACCATCGCCCTTGGCTGCATGGCGGCCTGCCGGAAAGCCTTCTTGCCACTAACGACCCCAAAGACTTCAAATTGCAGCAAAGCTTCATCCGCACCTATCTGGAGCGTGACGCGTCTCAGCTCGGGCCTCGCACCCCCTCAGGAACACTGGAGCGCCCCCATAACCAGAGACTGGCTTACTGAACGCTTCGCGCCTTGCATCTGGTCTGTTGGGTGAATACAAGATCAGGACAGAAAATACTCAGAACAAACTCTGCCACGCCGCTGCCAGCATAGTGTCCGGCAGCGGCTGACGGCAGATTACTTAAGACGCATGTCGTTCTTGACCGAGGTCACGCCGCTAATCTTACCGGCAACCTCGACGGCCTTGGTGGCTGAATCTTGAGACGTAACGAAGCCGCTCAATTGGACGATACCCTTGTATGTCTCGACATTGATCTCGGCCACCTTCAATGTCGGTTCCTCAAGGATGGCGGCCTTGACCTTGGCCGTGATGACGCTGTCGTCAATGTACTCGCCCGCCGTGGGGCTGGAGTCGGCGGCGTTCATTCGCGACTTTGCATCAGCTTTCCCCGCGTCCTCAGCCAGCTTTGCATCCTTGACGCAGGCGCTTTTGGCGGTCCCCGTCAGCTCGTCGCAGCGTTCCCGGGCAACGGCGAATTCCGCCTCCGCCTTGGCGACGCGGACCTGATAGCGGGTCTTGCCGGTTGGCATGTAAGCCGCTTCCAGTTCGGCGCGCGCTATCTTTTCCTTGCCATTGGCTTCAGCCATGCAAATGTCGTTTTGATTGCCGGCGGACGAACCGCAAAGAGATTTCGCCGACTTGAGATCAGCTGCAATCTTTTCCTTGGTCATCTTGTAGTCGCTTTCAGGCATGCCTTGGGCCAAGGCGCTTGCGCTGCTGGCCGAGGCAAGCAACAACGCGATCAGGCCAACATGAATTTTGTTCATAGCAGTTCCTTTATAGGTTGGATCAAAGCGTGAGAATGGTTCCGCGCCCAAGAAAACAAATGACTGCTGGGCGCAGAAATATGTGTTTACTTGATCCGCATGTCGTCCCTGACGGATTTCACGCCAGACACGCCGCGGGCAACGCCAACCGCCTTGTTCGCCGCATCGCGCGAACTCACAAAGCCGCTTAGCTGAACGACGCCCTTGAAAGTTTCGACATTGATTTCGGCAACTTTCAAGGCTGGATCTTCAAGGATGGCCGTTTTGACCTTTGTCGTAATGACGCTGTCATCGACATACTCGCCCGTACTCTCTTGTTTCGACGTCGGCGCGCATCCGGCGGCTGGCAATAAAACCAAAGCCAGCATGAATGCGGAAAGATACTTGCTGAAACTGTTCATGGGGAATGTCTCCAGTTAAAATTGACGTGGGAATTCGATTCACAGGATAAACGCAAAGCGTCGGAGGGTCGGTGCGCTGGCGCACATAGCAGCCGCGAGTCCGGCCGGTGGCTGCCCCAGATGCCTATTGCATTGTCTCAGTGGCAGGAAGAAGACGGTCGAGTTCTTTCTTCACGACGGCATAGCATTCGCAAGCGCGCGCTTCGAGACCAGGACGGTCGATTACGGTAATATGACCGCGGCTGTATTCGATCAGGCCTGCCTTTTGCAGCTTTCCAGCCGCCTCAGTGACGCCTTCTCGACGCACGCCCAGCATGTTGGCGATCAATTCCTGCGTCATAATGAGTTCGTTGCCAGGCAAGCGATCGAGACTAAGCAGCAACCAGCGACAAAGTTGCTGATCCAAGGAATGGTGGCGATTGCATACCGCAGTTTGCGCCATCTGCGTCAACAATGCCTGGGTATAGCGCAAAAGCAGACTGCGAAAATTTGGCGACCGATTGAACTCGTCTTTCAGCAACTGGATTTTAAGGCGGTAAGCGTTTCCGGCGCTTTGCACGATGGCCCGGCTGGGCGTTGTCTTCCCTCCCATAAAATTGGAGATTCCGACAATGCCTTCATTGCCGACGACGGCGATTTCAGCAGATGAACCGTCTTCCATCACATTCAGCAACGATATGATCGAATTGGTTGGAAAGAAGACGTGACGCATTTCGTCGCCAGATTCGCAAACCGTGTGGCCAAGTGGCAATTCGACCAGTTCAATATGGGGAAGAATGCGAGAGCATTCTTCTGCAGGAAGCGCTGCGAGAAGATGATTAATCTGGGGGAGGCCAGAATTGAGCATATGCCGTCTCCGCAACAATCAAGTTTAATAAAACGGAATTTGCAAGGTGACGCCGGAAATTGACGGCGCAGTCCAAGCAGTGTCATCCAAGTATGAGTTATAGATATTCATTGCATAGACTGTGACGAAAGCCTCGGAAACTACTCAGAAATAGTGCGCGGCGAGCGAGCGCGTTCTGCGCTGTGGCGAAAGCTGAGACAATCATCGTTCTCATCGTCCAGCGGCGCAAAGCTAGCCTCTGCGTAATTTCCGAAGCTATCGCCAGTCTCTGCTTTACCCAATGGTAGAGGCGTGAAACCACCTCGCTCGCTGGTCTTATTTCAGCAATGAGCGGTCGATTGACGTGCAAACAGGTGTTTTCAGGAGGTCGCAGTGAAAAAGAGAATCAAGCATATTAGCGACAAAGGCGCACAAGCCATTGTTGAGTTGACCGGTTCTCATGGTCACGTCGGCAAAAACAAACCCTGGAAAAGTTGTTGCGTCATCACTTTTCATGACAAGCAGACAGATTTAACGGTCGAGGACAGAAGTGCAATATTGCAAATCGTCCCTCACCTGATGAGGAGTCCTCTCCCTCAGGCGGCTGTTGATGGCTTTAAAGATCCCAACAATCAAGATCTGAGCGATCAGCGTTCCCGAGCCGTTTGCAGGGCATTGGTCGAGGCCGGCGTGCTGCCCGAGCGAATTAGCGTCGGCGCCTTCGGCGACCCGCAATTCAGCCGATATGGACGGGTCGAAGTTCTTTCGCGGCAGAATTTGAAGCGTCAAAAGAAGAAAGCATCTTTGCAGAATTTATCAGCCTGAATTTACAGATTTAACATAGGCCGGATGCCCAGAGCGCGCTTTGTGTGCGCTTTGTCGCCCCGCCGAATAGGAGTAAAGAAAATGAAAGCCTTTAATTCTAAAACCCTTAAGATCCAACTGACCGCTTGCGCGGTTACGGTGGCAGCAGGCATGACCTTGGCCTCCTGCGGCCCTCAATATTCCTCGCCCACGCAAACGCAGTCGAGCAATCCGAGCGTGACCTATAAGTTCAGCGGTGACCAGGAACTGGTCCAGGCCAATCAAAACGCGGCCAATTTCTGCAACCAGTATCAGTCCATTCCGCGCACGGCCAACATATCGGACGATCCCGAGCACAAGGGCGGCGCCAAGTCCGTTGTCTTCGAGTGCGTGAAGCCGCCGCAACAGCCCCAGGCCTACGTGCAGCCCAATCCTTACCAGCCCGCCCAGTACAATCCTAATCTGACTTACACGTACCGGACGGATCAGGAATTGCTGAACGTATCGCAAACCGCCCAGAATTACTGCATGAACTATGGAATGCGCCAGGTCATTTCCAACATGGGCACCGATGCCAATGGAAACCGGGTCATTTCCTTCCAGTGCAGCCCACGCTAACCAAGTAACTGGACTAACCGGCAATGCGAAGGACAGAGGCCATGCGTGTCGTTTCCACGGTTTTGACGCTGTCTCTTCTGCTTGCCGGTTGTTCGGCCGCATCTGATCGCGAGACCACAGACGGAGAATCACTTAGTTCCGACAATCCGTGCAAAATAGCGCCAACCGCGCCTGATAGGGCGGTTGACTACAGCGACATGAAAAGGATTTAGATGATGTTTCGGCACACTAATCCCTGGCGGAACTTTCTGGAGGTCTTCGCTTTGTCGGGTTCGCGCTTGGACTTCGTTTCATCGTCCAACGCTGCAACGTCTCACGCAGCCGTCAACGATGAATCCCTAACCGCCACGATATCCGCGAGAATTCACGATAAAATCGGCTCGTCGGGAATTGGGGTTACATCCACGCATAACCTAGTTCAGTTAAGCGGCAGCGTTGACACGGCGCAAATCAGCGCCAGGGCCGAGCGCATCACGCGCGAAACATCTGGCGTTAGAAATGTTCGCAATCGCCTTATCGTTCGCCTACCGAAAGCGGAGCATCCGACATGCATGCAAAACGGATCATAGGCGCCATTCTATTCGCTCTCGGCGTGGCATTTCTTGTCTTTGCAAGCCAGCCGATCAATGGGCCATCGGAATATCTATCAAACTCCATGGCCACGCGTTACGACATGGACAAGTTATGGTTCCTTCTTGGCGGAATCGCGACAACTGTCTGCGGCGGCGTTCTGACCATGTCTGGAAGCCGCAGAAGGCGCATCCGTAATACGTCAAACTTATTTAGGAGAGGGCTATGAGCCTAGGAAACATTCTGATCATCATACTGCTGCTCATGCTGGTTGGCGTGCTGCCAACTTGGCCGCACAGCGTCAATTGGGGCTATTTCCCAAGCGGTGGATTGGGAATCGCCCTGATCATCGTCATCGTGTTGTTGCTTATGGGTAGAATATGAGCAGGGTGACGAAGTCGCCAAATCACCTGATTTCAACGAGCATAGACGAATTCCGGCATCGCCTTCAGCCATTCCTTCGTTGCACCCTTCAGCATGACGCCTCGCTCGTCAGCCGATGGACTCAAATCCTCGTAGCGAACGGCGATCAGCCTTTCGCCGATACCAAGATAGCCGCCAATAGAAAGCACTGCATAGATGGCCACCTCGTGCCTGGAAACGATCAGGTCGTCAACCTTTCCCAGCACTTCATTCGCTTCATTGGTTACTTTGGCGCCCAGAACCTGACTGGCGCGGTATCCCGTGGTGACGGCTCTTACATCGATGACGCTGATCACCTGCTGCGGGCCTTGCGCCCAGGCCGAAGGCGAGAGGGAAATGATTGCGGCCACCAACAGGGCGCGTTTGGTGGAAGCGAATGGCTTGTTCATATGGGTTTCCTAGCATGTCGTCGGCGCGCGGCTCAACTGACAGTCAGATGGCAAGCGCATAATATAAAACGTGATTGAAGCCGATCCTATTCACCATAGCGATGGGCCTCCTTGCTTGAAACAGACGGAAATTACCTAGAGCGGATTATTGTTCGCTCTCACACGCTGACCACAGGCATGTGAACGATATGAATGATTGCCATCGCCTAAGTTGAATAAGTATGGTAGTACTAAATTTAGTGTAAGTATTTGCTGCAGGACTCCTTGAGGAAAAGCCGAATATGCGAAAATCAAACAAGCATCAAGGCAAGGCTGGCGGCAAGAAAGCCCAGGCAAATCATTTGCCAGCAAACAAAGTTTCATTGGATGAGCCAAGCGGCTTTCCTGTCGTTGGGATCGGCGCTTCGGCGGGCGGTTTGGAAGCCTGCAAAAAGCTGGTGGCTGGCTTGCCTGCCAACAGCGGCATGGCGTTTATCCTGATCCAACACCTTGAGCCGACCCATGAAAGCATGATGGTCGATTTGCTCAGCGGCCACACGTCGACAACCGTCCAACAGGCGGCGGACGGCATGCTGATTGAGCCCGATCATTTTTATGTCATCCCGCCGGGCAGATATCTTTCGGTCGAGCAGGGCGCTCTGCGCCTCTCCCAGCCCAAGGACCGGCACGGCGCCCGTTTGCCGTTCGATTTCCTGCTGCAATCGTTGGCCAAGGAATGCGGGCAGCGCGCCATATGCGTGATACTTTCGGGAACGGGAAGCGATGGCAGCATCGGCTTGAAGGCGGTGAAGGAAAATTCGGGTTTCGTCATCGCTCAGTCTCCCGACGAGGCCGGTTACGACGGCATGCCGCGCAGCGCCATCGCGACAGGCATGGTGGATATTGTTCTCGAAGCATCCAAGATTCCAGAAGCGTTGATGAAACATGCGCATGGCCAAGATCTTGGTCCGCCCCTGATAGGCCAGACTCCATCGACGGATGAGGGGACTTGGCTAAGAGAGATCGTTGAAATCTTGCGGGCACAAGCAACGCAAGACTTCACACTGTATAAGACGGGTACCTTGCAGCGCAGGATCGAGCGGCGCATGGCGATGCGCGGCATCAATGCCGAAGAAAAGAAACGCTATATTGACGTTTTGAAAACTGACGCCGATGAAGTGCAGTTGTTGGCCAAGGACTTGCTGATCAATGTCACGAACTTTTTTCGCGATCAGTCCGTTTTCGACTATCTTGCCGAAAAGATCCTTCCTGATTTAATCCGCAATCATGTGACCGACCAACCGTTGCGCATTTGGATCGCAGGATGCAGCTCGGGCGAGGAGTCCTATTCCCACGCCATGCTCATTCAAGAACAAATCGAGGCGCAGAACAGCAACGTCAAGCTTCAAGTATTCGCATCCGACGTCGACGAGGATGCCGTGATCACCGCCCGCGAGGGCCTCTACCCCGAATCGATCGAGGCCGACGTTTCGCCAGATCGTCTTGCCCGCTTCTTTATCAAGGAAGGCAACGGCTACAGAGTGGCTCCCGACTTGCGGTCATCGGTAGTTTTCACGGTGCAAGACGTGTTGGCCGACCCGCCCTTCTCGCGCCTCGACATGATTTCATGCCGCAACCTGCTGATCTACTTGTCGCCCGAGGCCCAGGCCAAGGTCATTTCATTGTTCCACTTCGCCCTGGTAAAGGGTGGTCTCCTGCTGCTAGGCAATTCAGAGACGATTGGCAACAACACGGATCGCTTCGAGGTGATCTCCAAAACGGAACGCCTATATCGTCATATAGGCCCTAGCCGACATGGCGGTTTCAGCCCAGCGCTGGACAGCAACGTTCGCGTTCCTGTTCGCTCCAGTCATAGTCTGACGCAGTCGCGCCAGGCCTATCTGGCGGAGACTTGCCGGCGGATGGTGCTGGAGAATTATGCGCCAGCCGCCGTGCTGACAAACCTAAAGCATGAATGCCTGTATTCACTAGGTCCGACAGACCGCTATCTGCGCGTGGCTCCGGGGCACCTTACGAATAATTTGCTTGCCATGGTCCGACACGGCATGTCGTCGAAGCTCGCTTCGGCAGTCTTGCGAGCCAACCAGGAGAAGACGCGCATTACCGTCGATGGCGGGCAAATCAGGAACAATGGATCTTCCGTCTCTTTTAGCATCGCCGTGCAGCCGGTCCCAAACGATGGCGAAGAACTGCTGTTGATTTGCTTCATAGACCAACCGAGCAAAGAAGCGAAGCGCGCAGCGCACGCCCAGCCTGGGGAGTCATCGCGCGTTGCTGAGCTTGAAGACGAACTTAAGGAAATAAAGGAAGAATTGCGGCTAACCACGCGCGATCTTGAAATTTCAAGTGAAGAGCAGAAGGCGATCAACGAAGAGGCGTTGTCGGTCAACGAGGAGTTTCAGTCCACGAATGAGGAACTGCTGGCCTCGAAGGAAGAGCTGCAATCCTTGAACGAAGAGTTAACCGCGTTGAACAGCCAGCTGCAAGAAACGCTGGAGCGGCAGCGCACCTTGTCCAATGATTTGCAAAACGTCTTGTACAGTACCGACGTGGCGACGCTGTTCCTTGATGCCGGTCTGCACATCCGCTTCTTCACCCCGGCCACTAGGTCCATCTTCAGCGTCATTCCCGGCGACATCGGACGGCCGCTTGTGGATCTTCATTCCTTGGCCGCCGATAATTTGCTGCCGAACGACGCCAGAGAGGTGCTGAGGGCACAGGCCCCCATCGAGAGAGAGATCGAGGGCCAGGGAGGCGCTTGGTACGTTCGACGCATCTCGCCCTACCGCACGCAGGATGGCCTGATAGAAGGCGTGGTCATCACTTTCACCGATGTCACGGAACGTCGCCGCATCCTAGAGGCGCTGAACGTCGCAAAGCGGCAGGCCGATTTGGCGAACGAAGCAAAATCGCGATTCCTTGCCGCCGCCAGCCACGATATCCGCCAGCCCTTGCAAACCTTAACGCTGCTTCAGGGGCTATTGGAAAAAGAGGTCAAGGGCGAAGATGCGCGCAAATTGGTCTCAAGGCTCGACGAGACCTTGAGCGCCATGTCTGGAATCTTGAACACGCTTCTGGACATCAGCCGGATCGAAGCAGGCAATGTCCTGCCTGAAATGGCCGATTTCCCGATCAATGATCTATTGATGAAACTGTCTGACGAATTTTCCTATCTCGCCCACGCCCAGGGATTGGAGTTGCGCGTTCAGCCTTGCAAGGTTTTGGTCCACAGCGACCATGCCTTGCTTGAGCAAATGATCAGAAACCTGTTGTCGAACGCCCTGAAATTCACCAGGAACGGCAAGGTGCTGCTTGGCTGTCGGCGGCACTGCGGAATGCTCAGCATCGAAGTATGGGATACGGGAATCGGAATTCCTGAAAGCGAGCTTCAAGCGATATTCGATGAATACCATCAGCTGGACAATCAAGCGCGCGAGCGACGCCTTGGCCTTGGCCTCGGTCTTTCCATCGTGCAACGCTTGGGTAATCTTCTTGGCAATCGGATACGCGTTCGTTCCCAGAAGGGCAAAGGATCCATGTTCGCCATTGAAGTCATGACTTCAGCAGCGCTTTTAAAAACAGCGAAGACGGCGGCGCAAAGCGTCAATGGCGTTGCTGGCGATGAACAAGCGCAAAGCAAGGGCAAAATATTGATCGTCGAGGACGATTCCGAAATGCGGGATCTTCTTGAACTTACGCTTAGTCATTGTGGCCATCGCACGGCAAGCGCCCATGACGGTTTGGGCGCCCTTGAGTTGGTGACGCAAAAGAACTTCCGGCCAGATATTGTATTGACCGACTTGCGGCTTCCCAGCGACATGAATGGGATCCAAATTGGCGCAAAGCTTCGCGAGCTTCTGAACCAGGACGTTCCGGTCATCATTTTGACGGGCGATACATCGGCCGAAACATTGCGAGACATTCATCGCCATGACTTCGTTCGCCTTAGCAAGCCGGTTAAAGTGAAGGAAATGACCTGCCTCATTCAACGGCTTCTTGCAAACCCCAAGACAATGGCATGCAAGACGGCGTTGCCGCCTGCCAAACCTGCGAGAGAGAGCAAGCGGCCTGTCGTCTTCATCGTAGATGACGACACCCACATTCGCCAGACGCTAAGGTCAGACCTGGAAGAACGGGGACTGGCTGTGCAAGATTATGACAGCGCAGAGGCTTTTATTGAGGCCTATAGGCCCGGACAGATGGGATGCCTGTTGATTGACGCATACCTGCCTGGAATAAGCGGTTTTGAACTGCTGAAACATATGAAGGATGCGGGACATTCACTGCCGTCCATCATGATCACCGGCTATAGCGACGTGCCGATGGCGATTCGCGCCATGAAGGCCGGCGCTTTGGATTTCATTGAAAAGCCGGTTAGCCGCGCAGCGCTGCGGGACGGCATCGAGCGGGCGCTCATGATGTCTGAGGACGCCAATATAATTTCAGATTGGCGTGAGAATGCCGAAAATTCATTGGCAATGTTGACCAAGCGCGAACGTCAAATTCTGGACATGGTTCTGGCAGGCCAGCCCAGCAAGAACATAGCCGCGGATTTGGGCATCAGCCAGCGCACGGTCGAGAATCATCGCGCCTCGATCATGAAGAAGACAGATACAAAATCACTTCCTGCGCTGGCCAGACTGGCGTTCATTGCCGCCCCCCCCCAAAGGGAAAACGCTAGCCTGAAGCATTCAGGAATAGCTGAGTAGTTTCCGGCGCTATCGATTCGCTAGTTTCATGCGTTACTCTGCATCAGATGAATTAGATGTCTGAACGGTCGCCGATCAAGTTCGGCGCATGCTGGGGCCTCACCCCGGCGCTGCAAAAACCAAGCGTCATTGAAAAAATCAAATCAATATCGGTGACGCGAGGCGGCGATCTAGCGGCTTGGTTCGGCATCTCTTGCAGCCTGATAGGAGCGCCTCCATGTCACTTGGAACAATCTTGCTTATCGTTCTGATCCTGCTTCTAATCGGCGCTTTGCCGCGTTGGCGGCACAGCGCGAAATGGGGCTACTTTCCAAGCGGCGGAATGGGCATCGTTCTCGTCATCGTTTTTGTTTTGCTGCTTACGGGGCGAATCTAGTTGGATGCGCCGTGCGAATGCCCCACGCAATGTGGGAAATGTTGGAATGTTCCAAAAATTATGCTGCACGATTTTCAACGCAGCAATTTAGGAGTGTCATTATGAAGACGCACATGAAGGCAAGAATTCTTTTCGCCACGCCACTTTTGTTAGGTGGATTGGCCGCATGCAACGGCACTCCGGCAAACGGATATATCCCTGGCAGCGTCTACCAGCTTGAACAGCTGAACAAGACGACGGCGACAGGATCTCCGTTCACGCAGGCGCTGGCAAACAATTATCGCGTCTTTGCTCAGGATGAAAAAGACGAGTACGACTGGTTTGGACAGAAGATATTCGCCACAAAGGGGCTTATTGCCGCATCTGGAAAGGCGCCTCCGCCGGAAGAGCTTGGCGAATGGCCGGTTTCTGACCCGGTTGCCGCCAACGATTTGAAGATGGCGCGCGGTCGTCTGGTGCATATGCTGAGCGGCCCTGCGCCCTCTCAGTATCCGGTATGGAGCGCTTCCGCTCAGACCAACTTCGATTGCTGGCTTCACGAGCAGTATGAGGGTTGGGAATTCGACAAAATCGCTTTGTGCCGCGGCGACTTCATGAAAGCGATGGGGCAAATCGAATCGCCGCCCAGGGTCGCCCAGGCGCAACCAGCACCGGCCAAGGCGGCGCCTCCTCCCGCTCCCTATCTGGTCTTCTTCGATTTCGACAAGACGGAACTGTTGCCTGAAGCCCGCCAGATCATTGCAAATGCCGCGAAAGCGATCGCAGCGGGCAAGGTCGTCAGGATCAGGGTTATCGGATTTACCGATACGTCTGGATCGAACGACTACAACAACAAGCTGTCGATGAGACGCGCAGATGCCGTGAAGCAGGAGCTGATCCGCGATGGCGTTGCCGTCAATGGCATTAGCGTCGATGGCAAGGGTGAAGGCGATCTGCTTATGCAAACGCCAGATGGCGTGCGTGAACCGCAAAACCGCCGCGCTTCCATCGAGTTGTTGAACTAGCAGGCAAACACTCTGCTTGTCTTGGGAGTGTCGGACATGCACCGACATTTCCAGGCAAGTTAGAGTAGATTCCGAGCCTATCAAGACATACAGCCCGGCAATAAAGTAAGACAGACTAACGCCACCTGAGCGGTTGGCTATTGCCATCGAGAGAGCTGTCATTTTTGCGATGCTCATGATGCGTCACCCGAAAATTCAACAAGACGCTTTCTCGCCTTCACGGCTGCCACCCTCGTCATAGGAGAGCTTTTATGAACCGTTTCATTCATTCCCTAGCACTTGTTGCTACGCTGGCGGCGTTGACCGCCTGTGGTTCGTCAACGGGCGATCGCGCCATAAGCGGCGGCGGCATCGGCGCCGGCGTTGGTGCGCTTGGCGGCTTTCTCGTCGGAGCCCCCATTGAAGGCGCGCTGATCGGCGGCGCGGTCGGCGCCGGAACCGGCGCGCTCACGAACGAGAATCAAATCAATCTCGGAAAGCCGATTTGGCGATAAGCCTAACAACTAATCCACCGTCAACATTTTCAGGTTATGGAGAACAACATGTTTCAGTCAGTAAAAGTTATACGGGCGCTAGCCGCGTCACTCGTACTTGTCGCAGCTGCAGGCTGTTCCGAGCAAGCGTCGTCGCCGCCGCCGCGCGCCGCATCCGCCGCTCCCATGTCCAACGATCCAGAGTTGGCAGGCGCTTGGTATCAGATATTCTTTGACACCAACAAGACGGATATCGATTCCAGGGGCCAGATGGTCATTAAGAATGTGGCCCATGTCGCGACCAACAACAGCATGACCCGCGTGACAGTTATCGGAAAGGCCGATCGCGTTGGCGACGCCGCATCAAATATCGCCTTGTCGCAGCGACGCGCCGACCAGGTGCGCGATGCGTTGATTGCAGCCGGGGTCCCGGCAGAGCATATCGACACGCGATGGACTGGGGAAACCAGTCAGAAAGTTTCAACTGTCGATGAAGCGGCCGAGCAACGCAATCGCGTCGTCGATGTCACTGTGATCAAGCTGCTGCCGCGCAAGCAGTAGTCGCTTGATACTATCTCTGGCCAATCCCTCGCCAGAGCGCAGATAAGACTTGCGGCGCTGTCTATGGGCCATGTCCATGGACAGCGCCGTGTTTTCTTGATCGGAAGGTCGACGTCTGTTTTTTGACAAAAGATCAGCGCTTCGGTTTGCGTTTCTCATATTTCACACTTCGTGACGATTCATAGTTTATGGCGGACCGCTTGGCATCAAGCATGCGGGGCCGCTCTTGCCAGCTACTGTGCGCTAAACGCGCCAGGGCAAAGCCAGCCATAAGGGAGCCTAAGATTTGCGCCTTGTAACGTTTGCATGCAATTGGCTGCAGTCGGCTCGTATCATTCAAAATGACGGCGTTGGGCAGGACTCATCCGCCGATGAATCAGCCCTTTCGAGTGCAGAGCTGTTTAGTGCCGACCAAATGGAGCTTTATGGCAAGACGCTGGCGCATTCGCACGTGCTGATGCAAGGCAGAAGCTCCGACAAGCTGTTGGCGCGATTGGCAAAAAACGAACGAACCCTGATCGACGTTTGCAAGTTGTTGACGGACGTGGCGACAGAGGGCCGCCATGTTACCCCGGCAGGAGAGTGGCTGCTCGACAACTTCTATCTTATTGAGGAGCAGATTCGAACGGCAAAGCGGCATCTGCCGAAGGATTACAGTCTTGAGCTTCCTAAGCTGGCGCAAGGTCAGTCGGCTGGACACCCGCGTGTGTACGATGTGGCGCTGGAAACAATTGCGCACAGTGACGGTCGTGTCGATACGGAAAGCCTTAGTCGCTTTGTCGCCGCCTATCAGAGCGTTGCGCCACTGAATCTCGGCGAGTTGTGGGCGATACCCATTATGCTTCGCCTGGCCGTCATTGAGAATTTGGCGCGACTTGGCGCCAGGATTTCCGCAGTCTGGATTGTGCGGAATCTTGCCGCCTCATGGGCAGATAAGATGACGGAAGCTGTGGAAAGCGATCCCAAAAGTTTGATATTGGTGATTGCTGACATGGCGCGCTCCGGTCCTCCGCTCGTCAGCGCGTTCGTCTCAGAACTGGCGCGACGCCTGCAGGGGCGAGGTCCCGCCTTGGCCCTGCCTTTGACATGGGTGGAACAACGACTAGCCGAGGTGGGACAAACCATTGAACAGATGGTTCAGTCCGAAAACCAACAACAGGCCGCCAACAAGGTATCCATCAGCAACTGCATCGGCAGCCTTCGCGTTTTGGCAGCCGTTGACTGGCGTGAATTCGTCGAAGCGACAAGCCATGTGGAAAGGATATTGTTGCAAGATCCGGGGAATAATTATGGGCGAATGGATTTCGCCACCCGAGACCGCTACCGTCACTCTGTTGAGAGAATCGCCGCGCTCAGTCGGCAATCGGAGAGCGACGTGGCGCGCAAGGCCCTGGTGCTGGCAGGCGTCCATGCTTGGCCCGATGAGAGTGGCGGGTCAAACAATCGATTTTCCCACGTCGGATTCTATCTGATCGGCAAAGGGGTGGCAGAACTTGAACATGCGCTGGGCGTCCGACACTCTTGGCTCGGATATTGGCGCCATCTGACGGGGCGTTTCCCCTTGTCATTGTATCTGGGGGCAATCTGGCTCATCGCCGTTCTGATGACAGGCCTTCTGGCGATGCAAGCGCACAGTGCGGGAATTGGCCTTTTGGGGCTTCTGCCTCTAAGCGCATTGATGTTTCTGGCGTCAAGTCAGTTGGCGGTCGCATTGGTGAACTGGTTGGTGACCGTCCTTGTGACGCCACACCCGCTGCCAAAGATGGATTTTTCGAAAGGCATCCCTGCCGAGTGGCGTACGCTGGTCGTTATTCCCTCGATGCTGACAAGCGTCGAGACGACCGAGACTCTGATCGAAGCGCTTGAGGTGCGGTTCCTGGCAAATCGCGGAAATAGTCTGCATTTCGCATTGTTGACAGATTTGCAAGATGCCAGCCAAGAGCGGCTGACCGATGACGAGGCGCTGGTCCAGCATGTTCAGGCGCGCATCGCAGAACTAAACCAAAGATACGCCGTTAACGACAATGGGGCCAGAGCAGCTCATTTCTTCTTGTTTCATCGGCCACGTCGATGGAACGCGCAAGAAGGAATATGGATGGGCTTTGAGCGCAAGCGCGGCAAACTTGCCGACTTGAACGCCCTTCTGAGGGGCGCTGCGCCAGAAACGCGCTTCTCCGTTGTCGTTGGCGATCTGTCGGCCCTGTCTGATGTGAAGTATGTCATTACGCTGGATACGGACACAGATTTGCCGCTCAACGCCGCGCGTAATTTGGTTGGCGCCATGGCGCATCCTTTGAACCGCCCATACTACGACATAGATAGGCGGCGCGTAACCGAGGGCTATGGCATCTTGCAACCACGCGTGGCCGCCAATCTTCCCGCAGCCAGCCTTTCGCGCTATGCCAAGCTGCATGCTGGCGAGACTGGAATCGATCCTTACACGCGCGCCGTGTCCGACGTGTATCAAGACCTGTTCGCCGAAGGATCGTTTATCGGCAAAGGCATCTATGACATCGATGCTTTTGAACAGGCTTTCAGTGGAAACTTCCCGGAAAATTGCATCCTAAGCCATGATCTGTTGGAAGGATGCTATGTCCGGTCCGGGCAGCTAAGCGACGTGCAATTGTATGAGGATTATCCAATTCGCTACAGCGCAGACGTCAGCCGCCGCCATCGCTGGATTCGCGGCGACTGGCAGTTGGCGGGGTGGTTGTTTCGCCATGTGCCAGGCGGAAAATGCACTGCTGGGGGAGCACGTCAGGTCAATCCGCTCTCCTTGCTGTCGCAATGGAAATTGTTCGACAATTTACGACGCAGCCTGATGCCGATCGCCCTGATGATCTTGCTGTCGTTGGGATGGACGGTTTTGCCGCCGACAATGGTGTGGACCTTGTCGATGCTTGCAGTTTTGGCGCTTCCGCATGTCTGCTCCTTGGTTCTTGAACTCATTCGCAAGCCTGAAGAAATGCTTCTGCGACAACATTTGTCGGCCATCGTCAACTCAGCAACGCGGCGCATCATGCAGATTGGCTTCGAACTCGCCTGCCTGCCATATGAGGCATATTACAGCCTTGACGCCATTGCGCGCACCGCGTGGCGCAAATTTGTCTCGGGCAAACGATTGCTGGAATGGAACCCATCAGGCGACATAGGTCGCGCGCAATCCTGGCAAGGGTTGAATGGCCTGAAGTCCAGCCTTCAGGCCATGTGGTTTGCGCCCAGCATCGCTGCCAGCGTGACGTTGTATCTTGCGGCCGATAAACCGGAAGCCTTGCCGCTGGCGGGTCCGGTGCTGCTGTTGTGGTTCTGCTCGCCTGTCATCGCCTGGTGGATCAGCAAGCCCTTGGCGCGCCGCAAAGCAACCCTAACGCCTGCGCAGACGCTTTTCCTGCGCGGCGTCGCGCGACGCACCTGGGCCTTTTTCGAGAAGTTCGTCGGACCAGATGATCACTGGCTTCCCCCCGACAACTATCAGGAATACCGCGCCGCATCGATTGCCCATCGAACGTCGCCTACCAATATAGGCTTGGCTTTGCTGTCGAACCTGACGGCGTATGACTTCGGCTATATAACAGGCGGAAATTTTGTTCTGCGCACTGGCAAGACGCTGGCGGCGATGGAGCGGTTGGAGCGCCATCGAGGGCATTTCTATAATTGGTACGACACCGAGACTTTGATGCCCTTGCACCCCTTATACGTCTCGACAGTGGATAGCGGAAACCTTGCCGGACATCTGCTGACATTGCGGGCCGGTCTGCTGTCCCAGATCGACGAAGCGATATTCGGCCGCCGCTTGTTTGATGGTCTAAAGGACGCCGCGAATGTTCTGCGATCCGTCATTGATCGCTCTGGCGCGAAGAGGGTGTCGGCATTTCAAGGCGACGTCGATATGGCGGCGTCGGACTTCAAGGACAACCTTGCGGTCCTGCGGCCGCATCTTGCAGGCATGATGCAGCGTGCCGATGAGATCGTAGCCCATATGGAAAGCAACCAGGCGTCGGCTGAAAGCGAAGCCCATCAATGGGGCGAAGACTTGGCGAGGCAAGTTCAGCAAGCGCAAGAAGAGGTGATGTTTCTGGCCCCATGGCTGGCTTTGTCGGCGCCTCCGAAAGGGTTGGAAGATATCGCCTTATCTTTGGGTGTTCCTACCATGCGGCGCCTGACCAGGTTGGAAGCGGACATGCAGGCGGACATTGAATCGCGCCTTGCTGGCGACATGCCGCCGACCGCGCGGGATTGGCTATTGTCATTTCAGGAATGCATCGGCCTTGCGGCGCAGAGGGCGAAATCAAGAATGGCCGAAATCGAGAGCTTGGCTCTTCAGGCCGGAAGACTTTCCAACATGGAATACGGTTTCCTGTTCGACAAGACGCGCCATTTGCTGTCCATTGGCTACAACGCAACCGAGCGGCGTTTGGATACCAGCTGCTACGATCTGCTGGCATCTGAGGCGCGGTTGTGCATTTTTGTGGCGATTGCGCAAGGGCAACTGCCACAGGAAAGTTGGTTCGCCTTGGGCCGCTTGATGACAAACGCAGGCGGCGAGCCTGTTCTGTTGTCCTGGAGCGGATCGATGTTCGAATATTTGATGCCGCTTCTGGTCATGCCGAATTTCGACAACACACTACTCGATCAAACGTGCAAGGCGGCCGTAGTCAGGCAAATCGAATACGGCAAGCAACGCGGCGTTCCTTGGGGGATATCCGAATCCGCCTATAACACCGTCGATGTTCACCTGAACTATCAATACCATGCCTTCGGCGTGCCTGGCCTTGGGCTGAAGCGCGGCTTGGCGGAAAATCTGGTCATCGCCCCATATGCTTCGACCCTGGCGCTGATGGTGGCGCCGGAAGAGGCCTGCCATAATCTGCAAAGGCTTGCGAACGAGGGGTTCATTGGTCAATACGGATTCTTTGAGGCAATCGACTATACCGAGTCCAGACAACGGCGCGGCCAGACCAGCACTGTCGTGCGCGCCTTCATGGCGCATCACCAGGGAATGACCCTGCTGTCGCTGGCTTATCATATTCTGGATCGTCCAATGCAGCGCCGCTTCGAAGCCAACAGGTTGTTCCAGGCGGCGATGTTGCTGCTGCAAGAGAGGATTCCAAGGGCTTCGGCTGTGACGTCCTTCACGGCGCAACTTTCAGAAGTGCGAAAAACGCCGGTCGTCGTTGACGCCCCCATCCGCGTCTTTACGACGCCGGACACACCCTTGCCAGAAGTGCAATTGCTGTCAAACGGGCGCTATCATGTGTTGGTAAGCAATGCAGGCGGCGGATACAGCCGCTGGAAGGACATGGCCGTCACGCGCTGGCGTGAGGATGGAACGTGCGACAATTGGGGGTCGTTCTGCTATGTCCGCGATTTGGAGACCGGCTCCTTTTGGTCAACCGGCCACCAGCCGACGCTAAAGCAGCCGGTCATGCACGAAACAATCTTCTCCGAGGGGCGTGCTGAATTCCGCCGCCGCGATTCGGTTGGTTCCATCATCGGCGCCTTCGAGACGCATATGGAGATCGTTGTCTCGCCGGAGGACGATATCGAGCTGCGCCGCGTGCGCATCACCAATCGTTCGCCACAGCGCAGGACTATCGACGTTACCAGCTACGTCGAAGTCGTGATCGCGCCACAGGCTTCCGACGCTCTGCATCCTGCCTTTAGCAATCTTTTCGTGCAGACGGAAGTACTTGAAGATCGCCGCGCCGTCATTTGCACGCGCAGGCCACGCTCTCAGGGCGAAACAACGCCCTTGATGTTTCATCTGATGGCGGCGCATGGAGCAGAAATCGAGAAGGCAACGTTTGAAACCGACCGCTCTCGCTTTATCGGTCGGACCAGAACCACAAAGGATCCTGTGGCGCTAAGCGGCAGAACGCCGCTTTCCGGCAGCTCGGGATCTGTGCTTGATCCCATAGCGGCAATTCGCCATAGCCTGACGCTAGAGTCCGAACAGACGGTTTTGCTAGACATAGTGACCGGCGTTAGCGAAACGCGAGACGGCGCGATGCTGTTGATCGACAAATACCAGGACCGACATTTGTCCGACCGCGTCTTCGACCTTGCCTGGACCCATTGTCAGGTCGTTTTGCGCCAGTTGAACGCCAGCGAGACAGATGCCCAACTGTATGGGCGCCTGGCCAGCGCGATCGTTTATGCCAATCTAGCTTTGCGCGCCGATGCCGAATTGCTGATTTTGAATCGCCGAGGGCAGTCTGGCTTGTGGGGTTACTCGATCTCAGGCGATCTGCCGATCGTTCTTCTGAAGATTTCAGATGAAGCAAATATAGATCTGGTCCGGCAGCTTGTGCAGGCTCATGCCTACTGGCGGATGAAGGGGCTGGCCGTCGACTTAGTCATTTGGAACGAGGAGCATGCCGGCTACCGGCAGCGTCTGCACGATCAGATTATGGGTATGATCGCCTCGGGCATCGAAGCTGGCGTGATTGACCGTCCGGGCGGAATCTTCTTGCGTTCAAGCGAGCAGATTTCCGGCGAGGACCGCATTCTGTTCCAGTCGGTAGCGCGGGCCGTCATCGCCGACAGCCAAGGATCGCTGGCCGAGCAACTTGAGCATCGCAGCCTGGCGCGCCCGCGCCAACCCAGATTTGTTCGCAGCCGACAGCACAGGGCCGAGGCTGTTTCCACGATGGACTTGCGCGCCGATTTGATTCTGTCCAACGGGCTGGGCGGCTTTACTTCAGATGGCCGCGAATACGTCCTGACGTTGGCCCCAGGGCAGACGACGCCTGCTCCGTGGGTGAATGTTTTGGCGAATCCGCTCTTTGGGACGGTCATATCCGAGAGCGGCGTTGCTTATAGTTGGGGCGACAACGCGCATGAGTTTCGCCTTACGCCTTGGCACAATGATTCTGTCTGTGATTCCGGCGGCGAAGCCATTTATCTGCGCGACGAAGAAACCGGCCATCTCTGGTCGCCTTCTCCCCTGCCAACGCCGCCGTCAAGCCCGTTCACCATCCGTCATGGATTTGGCTACAGCGTTTTCGAGAATAGATCGAACGGCCTATGCACGGAGCTTTGGGTGTATGTGGCGATGGACGCCGCGGTCAAGTTCTCGGTTTTGAAAATCCGCAACGAATCCGACCGGGCCAGGAAGCTGTCGGCAACCGGCTATGTCGAATGGGTGTTGGGCGATCTGCGTGAAAAGACGGCCATGCACGTGACGACAAGAGTTGACTCCAAAACCGGCGCCATATTTGCTTGCAACCCCTACAATGACGAATTCAATGGGCGCGTTGCCTTCTTTGATGTTGACGGCCGCACACGCAGCCTGACGGCGGATCGCAAAGAGTTCATCGGCAGAAATGGATCGCTTGCGAATCCTGCCGCCTTGTCGCGCACGCGCCTCTCCGGCAAGGTGGGCGCGGGTCTCGATCCTTGTGCCGCCATGCAGGTCGAATTTGAGTTAGGCGTCGGTCAGTCGCGCAACGTCGTCTTTCGCCTGGGCGTTGGGCGCGATCATGAGGAGGCAAGTCAGATTGCGCAGCGTTTCAAGGGAGCGTGGGCGGCGCAACAGTCCCTGGAGGCGGTCTGGCAGCATTGGAATCACACGCTGGGCGCCGTACAGGTGGAAACGCCTGATCCATCGGTCAATGTCCTGGTCAACGGCTGGTTGCTCTATCAGACCTTGGCTTGCCGCTTGTGGGCGCGCAGCGGCTACTATCAGTCGGGCGGCGCCTTTGGTTTTCGCGATCAGTTGCAAGACGTGATGGCGCTGATTCACGCCAGACCAGGACTGGCGCGAGAACATCTGCTGCTGGCGGCCAGCCGCCAATTCCTGGAAGGCGATGTTCAACATTGGTGGCACCCGCCATCCGGCCGCGGCGTGCGCACCCATTGTTCCGACGATTTTCTCTGGCTGCCTTTGGCTGTGTGCCGCTATGTGGCAAGCACGAAAGACACCGGCGTGCTCGATGAAAGCATATCCTATCTTGAGGGCCGACTGGTCGACCCTGAGGATGATTCCTATTACGACCTGCCCGGCCAGTCTGGCAAGCAGGCCAGTCTATACGAGCACTGCCTGCGCGCCATCCGACACGGATTGCGCTTTGGCGAGCACGGCTTGCCGCTGATCGGTTCGGGCGACTGGAACGACGGCATGAATTTGGTGGGAATGCTGGGCAAGGGCGAAAGCGTCTGGCTGGGCTTTTTCCTCTATGAAGTCTTGGGAAAATTCGCCGATCTGTCCGCGGCGAGGGGTGATGAGGCCTTCTCCGATTTATGCCGAGTTGAAGGAGAAAAACTGCGCCAGAACATCGAGCGGCATGGCTGGGACGGAGCTTGGTACCGCCGCGCCATATTCGACGATGGAACGCCGCTGGGGTCGGCCGCGAATACTGAATGCCAAATCGATTCGATTTCGCAAAGCTGGGCCGTATTGTCCGGAGGCGGCGATGAATCGCGCTCAAGAATGGCCATGCAGTCCGTCGACGAGCGGCTGGTGCAAGAAAGCGGCTCGCTGATTCAACTTCTCGATCCCCCTTTCGACAGCTCGCAGCTCAATCCCGGCTACATTCGAGGCTATGTGCCGGGCGTCCGCGAGAATGGCGGCCAATATACCCATGGGGCGATTTGGACGGCCATGGCCTTCGCTGCCTTGGGCAACGCCAAGCGCGCCTGGGAACTGACCGCCATGATCAACCCGGTGAATCACGCTTCGACTGCAGAGGCCATGGCGACATATAAGGTGGAACCCTATGTCATGGCGGCAGATGTCTACGCCCTCTCGCCGCATATCGGGCGCGGCGGCTGGAGTTGGTACACTGGCTCCGCCGGCTGGATGTACCGACTGTTCATGGAATCCCTGCTGGGGTTAAGATTGGAAGGCGATCAACTACGCCTAGCCCCCTGCCTGCCAAAGGACTGGCAGACATTCAAGATCCACTACCGCTATCGCGAGACGGTTTATCATATCTCCGTTTCTCAGCAGCTTGGCGAAGGCTGCGGAAAGTCGGGGGTGACTGGCCTGTTGGTGGATGGCGTGGCCGTGCAAGAGAAAGCGATTGCGCTGGTTGACGACCAACTGGAACATCACGTCGAGGTAACGGTCTCGTCAGGATTGATCAATTAGACACTTGAACATGAATTCTACTATAGAGTGAAGCTGTGATATAAAGTAAACTTTTAATAGCACATCCATCTTCCTACTTGGCGCCGCAAAATAAATGAGCACCGACAGCAGCGTCTCGGGTTACTGCATACTCCCTCGTTCGCCGCAACATGAGAAACAAGATGGAATTTCGCACACGGGAGCGCGGCATCAGCTTGCCCAACTGTTTTCCCCGGGGCCACATGGCCGACAGGCTGGGGATTCCGACTTAAGGCAGTATCCATGAATTGAAAAACGAGCGAGCGCAGTCCGAGACCGCCTTTGAGCGCCCCCCCCAAAGCCTTGCAGCCGGGGACATTCCGCCTGAAGCCATCGAGCGTTATTGCGCAGCCTAATCGACCAGGTCGAGGTCGGTAAGGACAAAATCCGCCCTACTGGGCAAAAAACCAAGCTCGCACAACTGATTGTGGGGCAAAAGACCGGTCTGGCCGGTGTTCGCAGTTTTGTACCGAAATGGCGCGCCCTGTCGGAAGAAGATGGGCACTGGACTTGTGCTATTTCCCTCCCCTAGTGGATGGAAGGAGGCTTCCTCTATCAAATTGTTTATACTGCGTTTTATAGCAGTTGTCAGCAACGTGTCGTGACAATATCGGGACAATTTTTCGCGTCAGGGATCGGGACAAACAGGTCAGATGTGGGCGAATCCATTTAAGCGAGCAGATCAAGAGATAGAACCAGCCCCGGCCAATCACCTTGAGATAGGTGAAGTCGCTCTGACCTGCCTTGGGAATGAACCCTGTACCGTCGCGCCTTGGGAAGCAACTGAATCTCTAAGCCTTCAATAGCCAACGACGCGGTGGAAGATGAGCCACTAAAGAAAATTTCGTTTATTAGATTCTGCTAACGGGAGATTATACGCTCTTTTCGAAAATAATCTCCTGTATCAGCTTTTTCTAATAAGAAATAAAGTGGCGTTTTCAGAAATAATCTCCTGTATTAGCCCCTTCTAATACGAAATTAATTGCACTTTCTGCATTTAATTTCTTCTACTCCGCAGATCAATTAGACATTTACGTTGATCGCAGGTCACGCAAGCAGAGCGTCTATCCGAATGAGGAAAAGATGTGCCGGGCAAATTGCCGCGCATCCCCATTTTCATGGCACCGCAATCTCGCCAAGCAGGTGCATTTTCATGTTCCGCTTTCCGCTTTCTCCTAAGACTTTTTCTGTACCACGAATTTTCATGTGGTTTGATTTTGCGGTACCACCAGACGAGGCAAATTGGCGGGCACATTAATTCGAAACTGACGTCGCTTTTCATTGAGCCATGAATATCCCCCTGCATGAGCACGCCGTGGGGCCAAAAAATGAGGCTGGAAGGGGCGTGTGAACGCCTCCTTCCTTTGGTGCGCCTTGTCTCTCTTTTCACTTTTCGTGGTACCACGCATTTTGCAAAAGTCGCGGCACATAAAATCAAGCGACATGCCGCAGAAATCTGGTACCGGCATTTCCCTGCATCACTGACATTTTTTGGTACCAGCCAATCGGCATGTCTTGGTACCAGAAAAAGACGCCTGAATCGCAAATCAGCAGTGCCGTCGGTTTTCTGAAATCGTGAGCCGACATTATTGACAAAGACTGGAGATTTCGTCGCTGCAGCAAAGCAGCGAAATATGCAGAATCTGTGGACACACCGACCAGAGCAGCCAGTTCACCTGCATCGAGTTCACTGGGCTGCTCAAGGATAATCTCATCAAGATCAGCATGGACGGCAAGGGATGCTGGCGCGACAACGTCTTCGTCGAGCGGCTGTGGAAGAGCGTCAAATACGAGGAGGTCTATCTCAAGGCCTATGACAGCGTCCCAGAGGCCAAGGCCAGCCTGGGGGCTTATCTCAGTTTATACAATACGCGAAGGCCGCATCGGGCGCTTGACGGCAAATGCCCCGATCAGGTCTACTTTGAGAATATGCCGCAGATGAGAATCGCGGCATGAACGGCGGGTTACCCACCGGCCCGCTCGCCCCGCCTCTAGACGGGCGGGCGGCGGTCCCCTGGATAACCCTTCAACGCAGGGCTCCACTTAGCGAAGCGGAAATCCTGTCCAATCAAGTGAGGCCAGCTCTCCGCTCATCCATATCACCGGTCGGGGCGATAGTTGTGGTCGCTGTCGCTGTCGTGGTTCTTATGCTGGCCGCCGTCATTGCCCTTTAATGACGGGCTTTGATCAAAAGAAAAACAAACAGAGCCACCCCCACCCAGACAAGCCACGCTGGGATGCCGCTTTTGGAAGATTTTGGCGGTGTGGGTGTTTGCGAAGTTCCCTGACCTGAAAGAGTTCTGCTTTGGTAGCTGGGGCCAGAGGTGGATGTGTTCACACCTGCATTCGCCTGCCGGCGAATTTGTTCCAGCACCTGTTTATTAGACGACATCGGCGGCACGGGTGGGTGCGGAGACGGCGATGCCTTCCCAGACTTCTTCTTGATTCTGCCTGGAAGGGATTCGCTTCCGCCATTGATCGTGGCGAGAATTGCTTGGTTCTTCCCACTGGTCGCCGACGCGGTGCCTACCGTTTTGCCGATGGACGCCAGGCGACGCTGGGCTTCTGCCGCGTCTATGAAGCGATATTGGTTCCCTTCTTCGATGGTAATGCTGATGTGGGAGTAGTTGTACTTGGGGTTGATGAACGGCGGCTCCAGCAGGCCGACCACGCTGATCCACCGACCAACCCACGATTGATCAGGCTTCAACGTCAGCTTTTTCAATCCGTCGGACCAGATAGAGAGCTTTACGATGTTCCCCTTCCAAGAGCCGAAGTTAACGAAGACATACGGTCGACCATAGCGTGTCTTGGCTTCCTTAAGCTCGACGATTCTGCCGACAAGTTCAACGCGATCGCCAGCACGGCGCAGGGCGGCCATATAATCGCTTGCGTCGATGATGTCGTAGGCGCCGACGTACATTGCCAGACCGGCCGCTGCGGGCCGCTGGCCTGGTGCGGGGAACGAGACCACGGTGGCGGGAATGTTCCGGCCAGCCAGGAAGTCATCCAGCGACGGAACATTGGCTATCGGTGCCCGACAGATTTTGGCGAGCGCTTCGGCATCCTGGGTAAGCGACGGGATCGCGCGGATGTCGGTGAAAACCGCCGAGGAGGCTGGATCCAGGTAGTCTCCCGCAGAGAAAAGAATGTTTTCGCCGTTCGAGTGTTTATCGAATAGGGCTGGCTTTTCGGCCAAAGCCCTTAGGCTGAGGTCTATGGCGATGAAGGAGAACCGATCCATGCTCGGACCGAAATCCGAGCCTTGGCGCTTCGGGTGCTGGAAATGCTTGTGGCCCAGTTCATTTCCTTGGCCGGGCGGCAGGCCCGGGACGAACAGACCGTCGTAGTCGATCAGCTTGACTGTGCCCTTGTCGACCAGGACGTTACCGTTTTGCAGATCGCCGTGGGCGATGCCCTTTTCCCGCAGGAATTTCTCCAGGCCGCGAAAACTGGTGAGCAGTTGGGTGAGGGCCGCCTTGTTCTTGTAGTTGTTCTCCAGCCAGATGCCGAGGGTCTCGCCATCGGCCCAGTCCATCCTGACGATAGGGTAGAGGACGCCTTCAACGCGGATGCCCGACTGCTGGTACTGGAAACCCACGAAATTGGAGTTCGAAATCGCCGCCAGCGTTGAACTAATCTTGGCGTAGCGCTCCTGCAGCCCCTTGGCTTCCTTGTGGAAGCAGCGAACAGCAAACTTCTTGCCGCTGTTGCTGACCGTGTAAGTCAGGGCAAAGCCGCCGCCGAGAGCGATCGGGAGGCCGAATGCGTTCGAAGCCACATGTCCCTTCTGGAGGACAGGATCGACGAAGGCCAGCGGAGGCTTCTGGACGGCTTCGTTGTATTTGTCGATCGCGGGATAGGCCATGGCGTCATGCCACCTGCAGCAAGGTGCTGTCGTCCCGACGCATGTTTCCGGCCGCTCGCTCCCCCTCGACCAAGGCGGCGAAGGCGGTGCGCGAAGGCAGCGCCAGCAGCCGTTGCAGGCGTGCATCCGGGTCAGTCAGCAGCCAAGCCCCCACTGCGTCGGTCATCATCAAGATGGTCGGCGATTTGAAGCCCCTGAGATTCCAGACGGTGGTCAACCGCTTCATGGTGCCCGGAGCTAGCAACGCCATGTTTTTCTCAGGTGCGGTCGATAGCAGCACAGGGCGCGACTTGAACTGTTCCGCATCTTGATATGGACACGACGCTACAAGGCGGCCTTCGGACACCAGGACTGCCAACGAATCCCCAATTCCGAGGATTCTTGCACGGTCGCCCGAGACCTGTAGCCCCAGCAAGGTGGCGAATGAACCTCGGTCGAACGCCGCCTGGGCACTCCACGACATCGTTTCAGGATTGAAGTGGCTGTTGTATTCCTTGGTGGCGGCGGCAACCCAGGAAGCCGTCACGCCGGGATTGTCGACGAAGTGGTTGACTAACGTGCGTGCCCACGCTGCCGAACTGTAGGACTCAGAGGCACCATCGCTGACTGCATAGAGGCCGCGATAATGCTTGGCGTTATAGGCATCCTCCATCAGCTCTGGTTCTGACGCCAATTTCGGCACTTTGGCAGCAAAGACCACCCGCATGAACCGTTGCCCTTTGGACAAGAACCTAGCGGAGATTAGCTGCCTGGGTGCCGATCTCGAAGAAGTCGACGATTTCCTCGATGTTCGCCTTGTAGCCGAAGAACCTAGCTTCGCTGCTGACATTGTGGCCCTTTGCCTTGGCGGCCGCCACCAAGTGGGACGGGAATCCGCTCGACATGCGGAACAGCATCTTGGAGTGCTCGTCCGGCAGACCGCCCTCGGACGACGGGAACAGCACGGCCGCGCCCTCGTCAGTGTGGATGTGCAGGTTGAACAGCAGGCACTGGCCGTCCTGGGTGGAAATCAGCTTGAGGCTCTCGGCGATCTGAGATGGATCGCCGTCGGTCGACTGGCCATCGGTGACGTGGATGACGGTCGGCGGATAGCTGGCCGGATGGCTGTCGCACCACTCCACCAGAACCTCGGCAGCCTTGCGCATGGCCTCGCACATCGGGGTGCCGCCATTGTTGGTCGGTTCAAACCAGATCGGGAACTTCACCGACTGATCGACCAGTCCACCCGCGCCGTCGCTGACCTTCTTTTTACGCTCCTCGACGCGCAGGACATTGGCTTCTACCGCTGACAAGGGGTGGACGATGGCACCATTCAGGCCGCCTCGGAAGCCGCAACCGGCACCATTGCCGCCATATCCGATCACACCGACTTCGAAATAGTTGCGAACGCCATCGGCGCGGGTGCTGCGGATGATCAGCTGGTATAGGGTTTTGTTCAGGACGTCGGCCACGAATTCGGCCTTGCTTTTGCCCGAGTCCATCTTTTCGTCCATTGACCCGGACTGGTCGATCACGAACAGGAAGCAGGTCGGATTGGCGCGGCTGATGTCGGCGGTGTAGGCCATGGTTCCCCCTTAAATGCAGCAGGTTGATCATAATCTGCAGGAAGTATACCTACTGATGCCGCAGTGGGGAATGGACAACTATACATTTTATAGGGAAAAATCCTAAATAGTTAAACGAGCGAGAAAGAGTTCGGCCCTGAAGCCTGGGCTGATGTCTGCGTTGAGTCTCTTTCGTTTGATGGAGACCTTGGCCGGATTTCGATTGAGGATGTTGAGGGCGACATGGCGGATAATGACGAAATTGAGCCGCGAGAGGTCTTTATATGGTCCGGCATTTGCCTTCGTCGAAGGAGAAGTCCAGTTGCCAGGGCAGCTCCCCAATGGGCGCGTATGGCGGCTAAGATAGCGGCGGGATAGGGCTGCAGGGACATGATGTAGCGCCGCGTTTTAACTGAGATTTCGCCGGATTTCTTGTTGCTTCGCTTCGAGGTTACGGCGGCGATGCCGGTCATCTTGGCCTCCGCCAGCCAGCAGCTTCAGCTTCGACCACGGAACAGAACATCCACTCGCCCTTGCTGGTGTCGATGCGAGTGACGTCGTAGGAGCCGGAACCAGGGACATGATAGATGCGCTCGCCCTTGGTTTTGACGTTGCCTTTGATTAGGCAGTTGCCAGACGAAGTTGTGACGGTGGGCGCCAAGTCAGCCTTGCTGGCGGGGATATCGACGGCGATCAGCTTCTGACTGCCACGGACCTTGTGCTTCCTCCAGTCCCACGGCATCTCAAACTCGGACGCCCAGATCCCCGCCTTGGCTGCATGGGCGGCGGCCTCGTCGGGCACGTAATCTCGGCTGTACTGCCGATATGCGACAGCCCACCCCTGCCGCGCCAGCCAGCCTTGGATGTCTTCGCCACCGACAGAGCAGCGGGCGACCGACCGGCCGTATTTGTCCGTGGTGACCACGTTGCAGGTCACTGCCCGGCGGCCGATGAAATCGCTAAGGGCCAATGCCGCGGACTGGCCGCAACGCCATGGCGAACCGTCCTTGAGACACAGCTGGGCGCTTTCCGGCGCATCGACCCCGTTGAAACGGATGCGGGTGCCCCTGATCTCCAAGGTGTCGCCATCGATTACCGATGCGTTGCCAACGATAGGCTCAGCGGCCTGGGCAATCGAGGCCACGAAGACGAACAAGCTGACGAAAATGGACCGGATCATGGTGGTGTTCCCTTTGGCCACCAGATTTACCCTACTGGGAGGCCGGTGGGAAGGCATGCAGCTTCCATGCGCGCAGAAGCCATAGGGAGCAGAATCTCCTACACCACGTGGCGGGACATGACCTTTGAGGGCCGGGGGGCATATTCCGGGTCTTGAGTGTTGGGATATCCCGATAATTTCCTGCAATCAGCTTATGCGCCATGAAATTTCTGGCGGAAATGTCAATTTCTCGAAAATGCGCTCAGGAAATTTCCGGCATATATTTCGAAAGGTTTGCCGCCTAGCGGGAACGCCTGGGGGGGCGTTTCAATTTGGTGCCGCAGATTCTGCTCACTTCTCCGCTTTGCTGGAGCAACGA
>JADGAX010000016.1 GCA_015231795.1 Alphaproteobacteria bacterium
AATCAGCCGCCAGCAAGCAAAACGGCCCCGGATTTCTCCGGGGCCGTTTGCGTTTAAAGAAAGCAAACTACCGCCCCTTCGAAAAACCCATCATCTCGCGTGGATCGAAATTAAGGACAAAGCGCTCGTCCGTGCGAATCTTGCCGGGCGGCAGCGGAATCGGCTGACTGAGAAGAAGCGCTCGCCTAGCGCTATCGGCAAAACTCTGCCACAGCGTATCGCCGCTTTTCTGGTTCTCGTAGCGCAGGTCGTAAAAGGTGCCGTCCGGGCGCATGGTGAAGCTGACGACAACCACGACCACATCCTTGGCCCCCACCGGCGGATTCCAGTTCTTCTGGATATAGGCCCGGATGAAGTCGGTTTCCGTCAGCGTGAACTTGTCATTCAGATTGCTGGCCGGGGACCCGGCCTGCGCCTTCGCTGGCTGGGCGGGCGGTTGCGGCTTGTCGTCCTTTTTAGGCGAACTATCGGCCAGTTTCTTCAGCGTCTTCTCGAAATCATCGGCCTGTTGCTGCGGCTTGGCCTTGTCCACCGACTTCAACACGTTCTTGATGAAATCGTCGGGCGGCGGCTCGGGCTTTTTCTTGGGCTTGACCTCGGCCAGCGGCGACGGCTTGTCGGCCTCGGGCTTCTTGGGTTCGGGCGCTTTTTCCTTGGGCATGGGGGCGGGTTCCGGCGGCGGGGCCGGTTCGGCTGGCTTGGGCGGTGGTGGCGGCGGCGGCGGCGCTGGCTTGGGCGGCTCGGGTTTGGCCGGTTCCGGTTTGGGCGGCTCGGGCTTGGGCGGTTCGGGTTCCTTCTCGCCCTGCTGCAATTGCGGAGCGGGCGGCGGATTCGTGATGTCGCCGATCTCCGCCAGTTCCACGATGATCGGGCGATCGGGTTCAGGCGGCGCAATGGTCAATTGAGGCAAGCCGAACCAGGCGAAGAGAATCACCGCCACATGCAAGATTGCCGAATAGATTGCGCCGCGTTCCATTAGCTGGGTCTTTCCGCCCTATTTCTTGCCTTTGGCCTTGCCCTGATCCTTGGGCTGCTCGGTCAGTAGGGCCACTTTGTTAAAGCCGGCCTGATTGATGACGCCCATCACTTCCATGACGCGCCCATAGGGAATCGTCTTGTCGCCACGCACGAAGATGCGCTGGTCCTTCTTGGCCTTGGTGATGGCCTCCAGGCGCGGCACCAGGGCATCCAACTCGATCTTGGTTTCCTGCAAATACAGATCGTCATTGGCCCGGATGCTGACCGTCAAGGGTTCGTCGTCGCCGGTGATCGGGCCGGAATGCGTTTTGGGCAGATCGACCTGCACGCCGACGGTCAGCAAAGGCGCGGTCACCATGAAGATGACCAGCAGCACCAGCATCACGTCGACCATCGGGGTCACGTTGATCTCGCTCATGGCGCGGTGGCGCTGGCGACCGTAACGCCGCCCGCCGCCGCCGCCGTGCTGGACTCCGGCGCCCATCAGACCTTTTCCTCGATCTGACGCGACAAGATCGCGCCGAACTCGCCCGCGAAGGCTTCCAGGCGCTTGGCGTAACGGTCCATGTCGTTGGAAATCTTGTTATAGGCGATCACCGCCGGAATGGCGGCCACCAAGCCCAAGGCGGTGGCGAACAGGGCTTCGGCGATGCCGGGGGCGACAACGGCCAACGAGGTGTTCTTGGTCATGGCGATCGACTGGAAGCTGTTCATGATGCCCCACACCGTGCCGAACAGGCCGATGAAGGGGGCGGTGGACCCAACCGAGGCCAGGAAATTCATGTGGCGCTCGATGCGGTCCATCTCGCGGCCCAGGGTAACCTGCATCACGCGGTCGATGCGCTGGGGCAGGCTGACCTTGGCCGAGTCGCTGTCGGCCAACCCCTTGGCCGCCGAACGGCGCCATTCGCGCATGGCGGCCACGAACAGGGCCGACATGGGATCGAGCGGACGCGAACCGATGCGGTCATACAGTTCTTCCAGCGAGCCGCCCGACCAGAAGGTTTCCTCGAAATGTTCGGCCTGACTGTACAGTTTGCGCAGGCGCACCCATTTGTCGAAGATGATGGCCCAGCTCCAGAACGAGGCCAGCACCAGCATGCCCATCACGATTTTCACAATGATGTCGGCGCGCAGAAAAAGGGCCAGCATCGACAGGTCGTGGCTGACCATTTCGCCACCCAGGGTTACGGCTTGCACGGCGGTCGGTTCCATCACATTCCTCGCATGGCTTCGGTCAAACGGTTTCGTAAGGCGGTAGGGATTCGGGCAGGTTTCAGCCTGTTGTCAAGACATGCCAGCTTGATCTCGATCCGGGCCAGAACGGAATCTTGGCGTCGGACGTCCTGAACAAGGTCCAGGCTGGCTGCTTTGACATCGACAACAAGGCTGACAATGCTTAACAAATCGTCAAGTTTGGCGGGCTTCAGATAATCGACGACGCAGCGGCGCACGGCAAAAGCCAGCCCTGGGCCATCGATCATCGCCTGATGCGGATGCCCAAGCTCGCGCAGCCATTCGGTTCTGGCCCGTTCGGCGAATCGCAGGTAATTGGCGTAATAGACGATGCCCGCGGCGTCGGTGTCCTCGTAATAGATGCGGACGGGGAAATGATGCGCTTCAGGCATCGCCTTCCTCCGCCAAATCCTGCAGCAGATCGAGTTGGGCCAAGGCGGCCTTGGGCGCATTCAAGCCGATATGTTTGAAACCCGGGCCGGTCAGCATGCGCCCCCTGGGCGTGCGCGCGATCAAACCTTGTTGCAGCAAGAAAGGCTCGATCACTTCTTCCAGCGTGTCTCGCTGTTCGGACAGGGCGGCGGCCAGCGTTTCCACGCCCACCGGCCCGCCGGCATAGCTTTCCCCGATCAGGCGCATATAGCGCCGATCCATGGCGTCCAAACCCATGGCGTCAACTTCAAGCCGGTTGAGCGCGGCATCGGCCGCCTTGGCGTCCACCACGGCAAGCCCCGCCACATGGGCGAAATCGCGCACCCGGCGCAACAGTCTTCCGGCGACGCGGGGCGTGCCCCTGGCCCTTCTGGCGATCTCGCTTGATCCATCGGCGGACAGGGCGAATCCCAGCACGCCAGCCCCTCGGGTCACGATGCGCTCGAGTTCCTGGGGCGTATAGAATTGCAAGCGCAAAGGAATGCCAAAACGCTCGCGCAGCGGCGTGGTCAGCAGGCCCGAGCGCGTGGTGGCACCCACCAGCGTGAAAGGCGGCAGATCGATGCGCACCGAGCGCGCCGCCGGTCCCTCGCCGATGATCAGGTCTAGCTGAAAGTCCTCCATGGCCGGATAGAGCACTTCCTCTATGGCAGGATTAAGGCGGTGGATTTCGTCGATGAACAAGACGTCTCTGGGTTCCAGATTGGTCAGCAGGGCCGCCAGATCGCCCGCCTTGGCGATGACGGGGCCGGACGTGGCGCGAAAGCCCACCCCCAATTCGCGAGATACGATCTGGGCCAAGGTGGTCTTGCCCAGGCCGGGGGGGCCGAACAAAAGCACATGGTCCAAAGCCTCGGCCCGGCCCCTCGCCGCTTCGATGAACACTTTCAGATTGGCGCAGGCCTGGGCTTGGCCGATGAATTCGCCCAAATGTTGCGGGCGCAATTTGCCTTCCTGGGCGTCGGCTTCGCTCTGGCCGGACGAGACAAGGCGTTCGGCGCTCATTTCGACAAATCCTTAAGCGCCGCCTTGATCAAGTCGCCGATCTCGGCCCCGTTACCCAATTTTCCTTGCGCCCTGGCCACCGCTGCAAAAGCCTCGCTGCGCCCATAGCCCAGATTGGACAGCGCTGAAACGGCGTCGGCCAACGGCCCGCCCTCGCCCGCCAACACGATGGGAGCGCCCAACGCCTCGCCTGCCTTGGATGCCTTGCCAAGCGCAATGCCGCCCACTTTGTCTTTCAACTCGGAAACAAGGCGCGCCGCCAGTTTGGGGCCGACGCCGGGCGCTCTGGACAGCGCCGTCTTGTCCTGCGCCGCAATGGCCTGGGTCAGTTGATCGGGGGTCAGCGTTCCCAGAATGGCCAGGGCCACCTTGCCGCCGACGCCCTGCACATTGATGAGAATCCGAAACCAGTCGCGCTCGGCCATGTCGGAGAATCCGTACAGATGCGGCCCGTCTTCCCGCCACTGGGTTTCGATATCCAGGCTGACCTGCGATCCGGCGACGCCCAAACGCGACAGCGTGCGGCCAGAACAGGACACCAGATAGCCAACGCCTTGCACATCGACAACGACAGAGCCATCGCCAAGACTGTCCACAAGGCCTTTCAGCTTGGCGATCACCTGGAATCTCCGACTGCCTTGGCGATGACTATTCTGGTCTGGCGATGATGGGCATGGCAGACCGCCACCGCCAAAGCATCGGCGGCGTCGGGGCTTTTGGCCAGACAGCCCGGCAACAGCACGCGCACCATATGGGCGATCTGCGCCTTGTCGGCATGGCCGGTGCCGACCACCGATTTCTTGACCAGAGTGGCGGCATATTCGGCCACCGTCAGGCGGGCCAGCGCCGGGGCCAGCATCACCACGCCCCTGGCCTGTCCCAGCTTCAAGGTGCTGGCCGGATTGACGTTGGAGAAGGTCTCTTCCACCGCGGCCTCGGCGGGCGCATAGGCTGCGATCACGGCGTTGACGCCTTCGAACAAGGTGACCAAACGTTCGGCCAGGGAGGCCTTGGAGTCCGAATCGATCACGCCGTCGGCGACATAGGACAAGCGATTCCCCTGGGCTTCGACAATGCCCCAGCCGGTATGGCGCAAACCTGGGTCCAACCCAAGGAGTCTCACCCGTTCAACCTCGCCAAAGTCTCGTCGGACATTTCGAAGTTGGAAGCCACGCGCTGCACGTCGTCATGGTCGTCCAGCACTTCCAGCAGCTTCAAAAGCGTCTCGGCCGCCTCGCCGTCGATGGGCGTCGTCACCTTGGGCCGCCATTCCAGGCGCGCGCTCTCGGGCGTGCCGAACTTGGCCTCCAAAGCCTCGCGCACCATGCCCAGATCGTCCATGGCGCAGGTGACGTCGTGCCCCTCTTCGCCCGATTCCACATTGTCGGCCCCGGCTTCCAAGGCAGCCTCGAACATGGCGTCGGCGCTGGCGGCCTTGACGGGAAAATGTATGGCGCCCACGCGGTCGAACTGGAAGCTGACCGAGTTGGTCTCGCCCAAATTGCCGCCATTCTTCGAGAAGGCCGAGCGAATGTCCGACGCCGTGCGGTTGCGGTTGTCGGTCAGCGCCTCGACGATGACCGCAACGCCGCCGGGGCCATAGCCCTCGTAGCGCACTTCCTCGTAATTGGCGCCATCGTCGCCCCCCTGGCCGCGCTTGATGGCGCGCTCGATGGTGTCCCTGGGCATGTTGTTGGCCCGGGCCTCCTGGATGGCGGCGCGCAGACGCGGATTGGCCGCTGGATCGGCAAGGCCCGTCTTGGCGGAAACCGTCAGTTCGCGGATGATCTTGGTGAAGACCTTGGCCCGCTTGGCGTCCTGCGCGCCCTTGCGGTGCATGATGTTCTTGAATTGTGAATGACCGGCCATGACTCTATGAACCCTAGCTCTGGGGGCTGAAACGCTGTTTCATACCATGGATTGGTGGTTTTGCGCCATGCCTCGAAAGGAGTGTCGCCAAACCGGACGGACCGTGGCATGATTTCCCTTATGACTCAAGACCTCCAGGCCCTTCTTTTCGATCTCGACGGCACGCTGGCCGATACCGAGGAAGCCCATCGGCAATCCTTCAACGAGGCTTTTGCCGCCTTCGACCTGTCTTGGAGCTGGGACAAGAAGCTCTATAAGCGGCTTTTGACCGTGGCGGGCGGCAAGGAACGCATCTTCGCCTACGCCCCGCCCGCGCAGAAAGAGGCCCTGGCTCATTTGAAGGCCGAAACGGTGGCCAAGCTGCATGCCGAGAAAACCAAACGCTACCGGGCCAAGGTGCTGGCCCGGGAGATTTCGCTGCGCCCCGGCGTGGCCCATCTGATCGAGCAAGCCCAGGCGGCGGGTCTGAAACTGGGTCTGGCCACGACGACCAGCCGGGCCAATGTCAAGGAACTGCTGAACGTGCTGTTTGCCAAGCGCAACCCGTTTCACGTCGTGGTGGCGGGCGAGGACGTGAAGGCCAAGAAGCCCGACCCCGAAGTCTATTTAAAGGCGCTGAAGGCGTTGAAGATCAAACCGGAGGCCGCGCTGGCGATCGAGGATTCGGTGCCGGGGCTGGCCGCCGCCAGGGCTGCGAAGCTGCGCTGCCTGATAACCCCTTGCGAATGGACTGAAGGCGGGGATTTCAGCGCCGCCGCCCTGATCAGGCCAAGTCTTGAGGGGCTTTCGCTGCAGGATTTGCGAAGCCTTTCTGCATAAGGACCTTGGCGGCCAGAATTTGGGCGGTCAGCACCAAGGTCATCATCAGGAATCCCATGATGACGGCCAGGAAAACCATGACGCTTTCGCCGGGCGTTCCCGGCGCCATGCCGTCCTCGCCGCCGAAAAGCTGCGCCAAGAGATTGAAGACGAGGATCTGAACGGCGAACAACGGCAAGGCGGCGCCAATCATCAGCAGGGACAGGCGCCAGAAATTATGGCGACTAAGCCGCCATGACCTTTCCAGCGCGTTGCCAGGATCATCAAGCGCCGCCACGATGGGCGTCAGCGACAGGCGGACCCATAAGAAAGCGCCCGTGAAAAACCCGGCCAACGCAAGCAAGGCATAAACGGAAGTCGGCCCCGATTCGCCGTTTGTCGCGACATAGGGCAAAAGAATCGCCACGGTCAGCGGCACTGCAACGACGAGACTGCTGCCCACGATCACGCTTAGCACCCGCATCTCGCGTTTTTTCCAAGCAAGGACGGACAGCCCTGCGGGCGCTTCCATCAACAGCAGCAGGCGCGTCCATTTTGTCAGAAAGCCGCTCATCGCGACCAGATGCAGCAGCATGGTGAAGAACTGAAACCAACCGGCAGAGCTTCCATCCGCCGCCATATCCGTCGAAGGTGTCTTCAGGCGTTCGAAGCTGTAGACCGCCAGTACCGACAGCCCCAGCCACGGCCAAGCGGCATCCAAAAAGCGCTTCGGATTCCCAAAGACAAGCTCATAGCTTTGCCGGATCAGGCTGAATGGATTGAATGAAGAGGCGGGCATGACATCCTTACAGCAGCATGTCCGTCAGGACATCGGTGAAGAGGAAGAGATAGCCCAGAACCATCAAGACCACCAGCACCGCCAGCTTCCAAGCCTCGGCCCCCATGTCGAATTCCAGGGTCGGCAGGAAGCGCGTCCAGGAAGCGGTTTTCTTCTTGGCCGCTCCGATTTTCTTGCCCAGAACATTTTCGTCGGCCGTCCAGGTCTTGTTGCCGGACTCCTGTGCCCCGCCCTTCTTGGACCGACCGTCCAGCCAGCTTTGATTGTCGACCGGCACCACCAGATCGGGCGCCTTGGGCTGCTGACCATCGACCATCTCGCTGGTTCTGAGCAACAGTGGTTCTTCCTCGGCCGGTTGCTCGTTCCATCCGGCATAGTCGGAAAGCGGCATCGGCGCTTCGACCATGTCATCAACCGATGTTTGCAGGACATCGTCACCCTGAACATAAGGGACTTCGGCCCCTTCATCGGCAATCATCTCGCCTTCCTCGGCCCAGGGGTCCTCGCCGGACAGAATCAGGCTGCGGGCCGACAAGCCCATCCCACCCAGGAAAAGCATGACGCCAAGAAATCCCATCGCGGCGGAAAGAACCACCCAGATCATGCGCAGCATTTCCGGCGAGATCAGATCGGGCATGGGTTCAATGGCCCAAGCCAGCAGCCAATCCATGCCCCAGGCGGCCAGAACGGCAGGGCCTACGGTGATGATCAGCAGCAGGAACAAGCGGATCGTCTGACCGCCGCTCAATCCCCAGGCATAGAACAGGGCGTTGCGGGGAAGCTGCAAGGCGGCCAGATTGATCGCCATGCCGCTTCTGGCCATCATCAGGGCGCCAACAAGCGATCCAACCGCCTGGGCGGCGAACGCCGCCTCGAACTGGTTGGCTTCAATCAGCATCGGAGCGGCAACGAAACCGGCGATAACCGGCCCCAAGCCCAGAATCAGCACTTCCAGTATGGCTAGGCCAACGCGCAACTCGGATTTGCCCATGGCCATCGCCCGACCGGGAGGCGGCAGATGGTTGAGCGTGACCCACCTTGTCCAGCGCGTGGCGAAGATCGACAGCGCCAGCAGGCCGAACGAGACAAGGACCACAGGAACCAGCATGTAGATTTCGGGGCCGCCCAGATCATCGGCGTTCAGCATGGGAAAAATGCCAAAGCCCAGGAACGACAGCAGCACGACGACCATCAGCCAAACGCCGCTGAGATCGAAAGCTGTCTTCGAGCTGGAAAACACCGAGCGATAAGTATCCTCGGCCAATTCCTGCCAGGGCAATTGAATCCTGTTCAACGCACGACCCCCCATTCTTACAAGCGCCTACTTTGACTCGCCCTGGAATCGTTCGCAACCACCCTGTGGATGTTGCGCCAAAACAACATATCGTATGAACTTTTAATGGCGGCCACGAAATCAAGTGACGAACCGAGAAAAACCATGTATTGTTGGCCTGTCTGATGCGAATTGACCCAGTCTTCGATTGAGGCGTTCCGACAAGATGAGCATAGGCTTAGGCATACACCCTTCTGGCTTCCAGCGTTCCGGCCCACCGGAACAGCCCGCCAGCGCCCCTCAGAACCACATGGCATCGCGCCCCCGCTTACCCGGGGGCGTTTTTATTTACGCTTTCTTAACCCACCCCTTCCTCTTTACTGTACGAGGTTCCCGGTATGGCCAAGCGTAACGTCCGGGTGGCTCAGGCCACCCAAGCCAAAATCCATCCCTTATATGCCAAGGACTCCGAATCTTGGTCCCCGGTCGAGGGATATCGCGATCAAAGCTATCTGCGCAAGGTCAAACCCAGAAGCGATGGTCAGCGCCAGTTGATGGAGGCCATTGACGAGCGCCATCTGACCATTGCCCTGGGACCGGCAGGCACCGGCAAGACCTATCTGGCCATTACCAAAGCCGTTGAGGCGCTGGAGGCCGGGCGGGTCGGTCGAATTTTGCTGTCGCGCCCAGCCGTCGAAGCAGGAGAAAGCCTGGGCTTCCTGCCCGGCGACCTGCAAGACAAGCTGGCCCCCTATCTGCGTCCCCTGTATGACGCGCTGAATGATCGGCTGGGCGCCAAGCGCTTGAAATCGCTGATGGCCGAAGGCTCGATTGAGATCGCCCCGGTCGCTTACATGCGCGGACGCACCCTGAACAACGCCTTCATCGTCATCGACGAGGCCCAGAACTGCACCTATGTGCAGATCAAGATGCTACTGACCCGTCTGGGTTGGCATTCGACCATGATCGTGACGGGCGATCCCGACCAGAGCGATCTTCTGCCCGGCATGTCCGGCCTGTCCGACGTCGCCAACCGCCTGGAAGCCATCAGCGACGTCAAGGTGGTGCGGCTTTCCGACCGCGACATCGTCCGTCATCCCTTAGTCGCCAGCATGCTTGGGGTGTTGTGAGTCTTTAAACTGGGGAACAATTGGACTACATCTAATGGCGGCGGTTCCAGAACCGCCGCCTTCTTTTTCAAATAGTGCACGAGCGCGATGGCCAAGCCCCCTTCCTTTCCGCAGCTTTCCGGCCTAGCCGGGCGCTTGCCGCACGATCTTGATCAGACGCTGCTGGCTCCCTTTCTCTCGCTGTCGCCTGCGCAACAGATCGAAAGCGGAACCGTTCTGTTCTTGCAAGGCGAGAAGGCCACGCGCTTCGCCTGGCTGGAAGACGGGCTGGCCGAATTGTTCGTCACCACCACAAGCGGCGAGGAATTGCAACTTGATCTGGCGGCCAGGGGCGCCATGCTGGGCGACATCGCCGCCGCCACCGGAACGGCCCACCTGACCGCTGCCAGGGCGCTGACGCCCGTAAAGCTGCGCTGGATCGACGCACAGACCTTTCGCGACAAACTCTGCAACGACGGCCATATGGTTCTTGGAACGCTGGCCGGGCTGTGTCTGCGCCTGCGCCGTCTGGTTTCGCAGATCGACGAAATGAAGTTGCGCTCCGGTACCAGACGTTTGGCTGGCTTCCTGCTTGAACTTGCCGGAACGGAAGAAGGCAGAGCCAGCATCACCCTGCCCTTCGAGAAAAAGACATTGGCCAAACATCTGGGCATGACCAGCCAAAGTCTGTCACGCTCGCTGAAGGCGCTGGGAACGCTGGGGGTTTCCGTCAAGGGACGCAGTTTCGCACTGGCCGATTGCCGACGGCTTAAAGATTTCCACGACCAGGAAGGCGACAGCTTATGAGCGGCCTGCCTTGTCCCACGGATGTGCCCGCCGCCCGCCCTGGCCGCCTGCGCCCCAAATCCGCCTTGCTGGCCGAAGCCCTGTTCGAAGGACTGGCCCCCAAGGACCTCGACTGGCTGGCCGAACTTGGCGAAACGCGCAGCTACGCCAAGGGTGAGACCATCTTCGATCAAGGCGACGAGGCGCGTCATCTGTACGTTGTCGAACAGGGCCGCGTAAAGATTTTCACCACCTCGGTCAACGGCGCCCAGAATGTGCTGGGCCTGTTCGGACCCGGCACCCATGTCGCCATCGTCTCGCTTTACGGATTCGACACTTATCCCGCAAGTTGCGAGGCGCTGGAGGAAACGCGCCTGCTGGCCCTGCCCGCCCAGTTGCTGGCCAAGCGCTTGTCCGAACAGCCCGCCATCGCCATGGCCATGCTGAAGCGGGCGGGAAAGCGCCTGCAGATGCTGCTGGACAGCTATCTCGATCTGAAGGCCCTAAGCCCGCTTGAACGCCTGGCCCGCCATCTGCTGGACTTGGCGGAAAGCGAACGGGGACCCGCCAGAATCCTGCTGCCTTACCCACGCACCGTGCTGGCCGCCGCCATCGGCATAGCGCCTGAGAATCTTTCGCGGGCTTTTGCCCGCCTAGCCGCCATCGGCGTCCATAGCGAAGGCAGCTTCATCGTGATCGAAGAGCTTTCACGCCTGAAAGACCTTCCCAAGACGAAAGGGGACTGATCTTGGCCATTTCGCATCTTTCATATTCGTTATATCGCGACGCCAGACGGGCGGGCTGGCTGCCGACCGGGGGACGCATTCTCGAATTCGGCGAAGCCAACTGGTACAACGACATCGATTCTGCCGTTCTGCTGAAGGATATCGACAGCTTTATCCAAGACGAGGCGCTGAAGGAAGAACTGACCGGGCGGTTTCAAAGCCTAGACGCCAATGGTCCCACCTATCTGTTCGATATCGCCCGTCTGTTCTACGACATCATCTTCCAACCTGCCGAACGCCAAGCCATCGACCTGAACGGCACACCGGACGCCATGCGGCTCGACCTGAACGAACCGATCGATTTGGGCCGTCAGTTCGACATCTGCATCAACAACGGAACGGCCGAACATGTCTTCGACATAGGCAACTTCTTTCGCACCATGCACGACTGCACGGCGCCGGGCGGCATCATGTTCCACGAAGCGCCGATGACCGGCTGGTTGGATCATGGTTTCTACAATTTTCAGCCGACCTTCTTTTTCGACTTGGCCGCCGCCAACGATTACCAAATCATCGGCCTGTTCGTATGCGACCTGTCCGCCGTCAGCGTAGCCCCCCTGACGTCGCGCAAGTCCGCCCACCAGATGGCGCAGCGTTTGGAACTGCCTGACAACGCCAACCTGTTCGCGGCATTGAAAAAGCCCCTGGAAGAACGCAGCTTCAGAACGCCAAGACAGGGCTATTACGATGGCCGTTTGGATGCGGAAGAAGCCGAAGCCTGGAACAAGCTGCGTTGATTATCGCCTGATGCCGTTTTTGGCCTTCAGCCGTTTCGCGGCAGACGGCAAGGGCGAAGGAACGACCGGTCCCTTCTTCATCCGGTAAAGCTGGCTGTTGCGGAAACGCTTGTCGCTGGTCACTTCCGCGCCCAACCAGGACGGCATGGGAAAACTCTGCTGGGGATGCGACAATTCGATCTCGGCCAACATCAGGCCCTCATGACGGCCTAGGAATTGGTCGACCTCGAACACATGGTTTTCCACATCGACCAGATGCCGGATTTTTTCGATCGGCGGATGCGCGCAAAGCGAAAAAAGCCAATCGGCCATTTCCTTGGGAATCGGCACTTCCCATTCGCCGCGCACGGCTTCCGCCAGATCTGTCTTGAAAGACAAGATGGCGTCGTCGTCGGACATGCGAACCCGCATGGAGACGCCCGGCGCATAGGGCAGGTAACTTTGACGAATGCGAAGAACGCCCTTGCAGGAGTCCCGCCAGCTATCCGAAGCGACGAGAAATTTCCGCTCTATTTCCAGGCCGGGCCAAACAGTAGGCATGAAGCACCTTTCGAGACGCCTACTTTCACAAAGCCTTGGCCCGGGGTCAAGCCAAACGGAAAAGAGCCTTCAAACCAAGCCGCAGCGTCTGGCGCGAATGGCCCGAAACTCTGCCTCGGCGGCGCAGTCGCTACAATATTTAGTGGTCGAGGTGATTTTAAGCCTTTCCGGTTCGATCAAGTCGCCGCATGACCGGCAGACGCCCGTCGAACGGGGGCCGGACAGTCCGTCAAGCACGGCATAAAGGGCGACTTCGGTGAAGGCTTCAATGCGTTCGGCGGCCCGGTCTAGATCGTCCACGTTTCAACCCTTGCGTTGGTTTCAACGAGGAAACCATGCCGGAGATTCTGCCGCAGGAACAATGAAGTCTGTGTGACAACGCCTATTTTTGCAGGCTTAGATCGTACAGATCGAGGCGGCGGTCCATCAAATTGCGCACGCTGCCATGCATATGCAATTCCTTCAGCAGGCTCAGGTCCAGATCGGCGATCAGCACCGTTTCCGTGTTGGGCGTCGCTTCGGCGGCCACGCCGTCATGCGGAAACGAGAAATCCGAAGGGGTCAGAATGGCCGCTTGCGAATATTGGATGTCCATATTCTCGACATTGGGCAGATTGCCGACGCTGCCGGTGATGACGACATAGCATTCGTTCTCGATGGCCCTGGCCTGCGCGCAATGGCGCAACCGAAGATAAGCGTTCTTGGTGTCCGTCCAATAGGGAACGAACAGGATCGACATGCCCTGCTCGGCCAACAGGCGCGGCAGTTCCGGAAATTCCACGTCATAGCAGATCAAGATGCCGATGCGCCCGATATCGGTATTGAAGACGCGAAGCGCATCGCCGCCCTTGACGCCCCAATAGGCCTTTTCGTCGGGCGTGATGTGCAACTTGTACTGGGCGTCGGATGTGCCGTCGCGGCGCATCAGGTAAGACACGTTGCGCAGTTCCATGTCGCGATATTCCGGCATGCTGCCCGCGATGATGTTGACATTGTAGGAAACAGCAAGACGCTGCAATTCCTGACGCATGCTGGGGCCGTATTCGGCCAGATGGCGAACGGCCAGGGCCGGATCCGACGTGTCGGCCAGCGCCATCAGGGGGGCACCAAAAAATTCCGGCAATAGCATGAAATCGGCTTTGTAGCCCGCCACGGCATCGACGAAGAACTCGATCTGACGCATCAGCCCTTCAAAGGATTCCACGGGGCGCATCTGCCATTGAACGGCGCCGATGCGCACCACTTCCTTGGCCTGGCCGACAGCCGAGACGACCGGCTTGTCTTCATAATAAATGTTGATCCACTCAAGCAAAGTGGCGTAACCCCGGGTTTCGCGGTCCAAGGGTTCGTAGTCGGTGATCACCCGACGCACATGGAAATCGTTGGCCAATTGGAAGCTGAGCACGGGATCGTGCAATTCCTTGTTCTTGACCAGTTCGATATACTGGCGCGGCGTCATCTTGCCAGCAAAATCCTTGTAGCCGGGAATGCGCCCACCCGCCACGATGGCCCTCAGATTCATGCTTTCGCACATCTCCTTGCGGGCGTCGTACAAGCGGCGTCCCAGGCGCAAATCGCGAAAATCCGGATCGACGAACAGATCGACGCCGTACAGCGTGTCGCCATTGGGATTATGCGTGGTGATGAAGCCGTCGGCCGTGATTTCGGCATAAGTGTGCTTGTCGCCCCAGTCGGCGTATTTGACGATCAGGCTAAGCGCCACGGCGATGACCCGGCCCTTATTCTCGATGCAAATCTGGCCTTCGGGAAAATGCGACAATTGCGAGGCGATATGATCCTTGGTCCAAGCGCCGCCCATATTGGCGTAGACGCGGTCCATGATCGCCTTCAAATCCTCGTAATCGTCCAGCGTCAAATGGCGCAGCACCAGCTTGTGGCTGCGCTTCTTGCGCCCTGCCCTTTTCGGCAGTTCATTGATCAAGGTTGCGGATACCGGCGGCTTCAAGGCTCCGACGCGCTTAGCCAGACCGCCTTTTTGCTTCTTCTTGCTTTTATGCATACCAACCCGCCGATCTCATACGCACCAAGGTTAAGGCAGGTCGGATGATGTTTGGGTGACAGTTTCATGGCAGCGCAAGCGCAATCCACTGATTCTACAAGTTTTCACGATATAACTAAATTGTTGACTTTTGTCATGAAGTGACATGAAAATGCCATACCCACAATTCCAAAGGGGTCTTGGGTGTTCGTTCCGGTTTTCATTGGCTTGAATGGCAAAAGCGCTTGGAGGCGAAACCTTCCATGAGCGTTGCTGCGGCAGTAATTCAGGAACCCAAACTTGGCGGAACCGGCGACGGCGCCAGCGTTAAAACCATCCGCGAAACCTTGCAAGGGCCGGTGATTCAAACCTTGCGCCGCCTGATTCCCGAATTGGGACAAGCGTCGGGCGAGGCCGCCTATGATCTCGCCTTGGCCAATATCCCCCTGCTGGACACTTGCTTTAAAACCTTCCGCGCCCAACGCGACCGTTTCAATCACATCCTGAAGGATAAGTCCGGGCGTGTAATTGGCGACGACACGGGCCTGCTGGCTTGCGGGCATAATCTGGAAGCCGTGATCGCCATGATCGTCCGCACAGCGGCGAAGCGCTATTTCCGCCACCATTTGGGGCTGGAGAAAAAGACCGGCGGTTTGCTGGGCAAGGTGCGCAGCCGACTTTCCTCCACGCAGACCAAGCCTAAGGGGTTGGCGGAAGAGCTTTACGACAGCATCAAGGGATATCTGCTTTTCGAATGGCAGGTCCCCTTGGTTCCCTCTTATGCCAAGCTGACTCCGGCGCAGGTTTCCCAACTGGGGAATCAGCTTTTGCAATATACCGACGAGGTTCAACTGGCCAAGGCGGCGGGCTTGCCGCTTCCCGCCGACATGTTGCGGGCAAAAGAACCCGAAGTTCCTGCCAGAACCCAAACTGCGAAGTCGGCTCCGCCCAGAGCGGCCGGAAGGCCGATAGCGCCGCCGCCCCTTGTCGCTGCCCCGCGCCCCGTATCGGCCATAGCGGCGCGCGCCATTCCCATCACACAAACGGCGATTCCTGCGGCCATGCCTAGGCAGGATCCGGGCGGAAAGAAATTGTCCGGCGCCAGCTTCGCGCCAATTCTTGAACTGCCCCAGGTGCAAGCGGCAACCGACCCGGCCCTGCACGGCATCAATAGCGTGCGAATCATCGATCTGGTGGGGGCCAAAGCCTGGACGCTGCTGATCCTGACCCTGGGCATCCGGCGCAAGGATCATCTGGCCGTCATGCTGCTGAATGCCTTCGCGCTGCTGGGCCTTCAAGATTTCAACCGCATTTTCGGCAACGGCGCCAATCCGGCCCTGCTGGAACAGTTGGTCGAGCATGTCCGCCCGGGCGAGATTTCCGCCCAAACGTCGCTGGGCGAGGTGATCGAATTCACGCTCAATCTTTTCTCCGAAAAGAAAATTCTGGCCCTGCGCTAGAGATTGTCCAACGCCCTTGACAAGCCTGCTCCAATCGGGACTCTGGTTCCTGATGCGAAGAGGAATGTCATGGCCGACAACGTCAAGCTGACCAGTTTCTCCCACGGCGGCGGCTGCGGCTGCAAGATGGCGCCCGCGGTGCTGGAACGCCTTCTGTCAGAACTGCCGAAAAACGCGCTGCCCTATCCTGACCTGCTGGTCGGGCTGGAAAACGGCGACGATGCGGCCGTGTACGATCTTGGCAACGGCCAGGCGCTGGTCGCCACCACCGACTTTTTCATGCCCATCGTCGATGACGGCTACGACTTCGGGCGCATCGCCGCCACCAATGCGCTGTCCGACGTTTACGCCATGGGGGCAAAACCCATTCTGGCCTTGGCCATCCTGGCCATGCCGATCGACAAACTGCCCGACGACGCCATCAGAAACATCGTGCGCGGCGGGTTGGATGCGTGCCGGGCGGCGGGCATTCCGCTGGCTGGCGGCCATTCCATCGATTCCGCCGAACCGATTTACGGGCTGGTTGCCCTTGGCCTGGTCGAAAAGTCGAAGATCAAACGCAACGACGGCGCCCTGCCGGGTGATCTCCTGATTCTCGGCAAGCCCATTGGAATCGGAATCCTGTCGGCTGCCTTGAAGAAGGGAGCTTTGTCCAAGGCTGGATACGAAGCCATGATCGCCCACACCACGCGCCTGAATGACGCGGGTCCCGCCCTGGCCGCGCTGGAAGGCGTTCACGCCATGACGGACGTCACCGGTTTCGCCCTGCTGGGTCATGGCTGGGAAATGGCGCGCGGCAGCAAACTGTCCATGATGCTGGACGCAGACAAGGTGCCGGTGATCCCCGAGGCCCTGGACCTGGCGCAAAAGGGATTCGTCACCGGCGCATCGGCCCGCAACTGGGCCAGCTATCAGATGCATGTCGATTTGCCAACATCTATACCTGATTGGCAAAAGGCTCTGTTGACCGATCCGCAAACCAGCGGCGGATTGCTGATCGCCGCCAGTCAGCATGCCGCGACACCGGTTCTAGAAATCCTTCACGCTGCCGGATTTGGCGATGCCGCCGTGATCGGTCGCCTTGAATCCGGAAGCCCCAAGGTTATGGTGACGACGGGTTAGAGCGGCGGCGCTTCAGCAACTGGCTGACGATGCCGATGGCGATTTCCGGCGGCGTATTGTCGCCCAGTTTCTCGCCTGCCGGACAGATCAAAGCGTCGATAAAGGGCTTTGGCAAGCCATCCTCGGCCAAGCGCTTTTTCAAGATGGCCGCCTTCGATTTGCTGCCAATCACGCCGACATAGGGATAGGCGCGTCCGGTTCTCGCCAACGCCGCCAAGACTTCGCGGTCCAGGCTGTGTCCGATGGTCATGACCAGAATGTCGGCCCCCTGGGGAACTTGATGAGCACTCGAACTTATCTCCTCGACCTGAATAGGAAGTAGGCGCGGCGAGGTGGGCAAGGCGGCCAGCCAGTCGGCCCGGCTGTCGTAAACCTGGATGCGGCAATCCAAAGTGATCAGCAGACGGCAAAGCGCTTGGGCGACATGCCCGGCCCCGAAGATCGCCACCGTCCAATCGGAAGCGCCGCCAAGGCATTCGAAGAAAACCGTCACCTCGCCGCCGCAAGTCATGCCCAGATCGCGGTTCAGGTTCAGCGTAACCAATTTCGTTCGCGCCCCGTCCCGCCCCGACATCATCTGGCGGGCGATTTCCTCGCAATGTTTTTCCAGCCGTCCGCCGCCGACCGTTCCGCAATGCAACCCGCCCTCAGTGAAGATCGCCTTGCTGCCGGGAATTTGCGGGATGCTGCCCCGCCCATCGACCAAGGTCGCCAAACAGAAAGGGGCATGGGCCAGATAAAGATCGCGGGATTTTTCCAGAATATCCAGATATGACATGGCGTTTGCTCGATTGATTGATCTTTAGCTTACCCGCTTTGCGGTCCAGACCCAACTGATTGCGGGAACCGGTTTCAACCTTCCCGCCGCCAGAATATGGAAAAAGGCGGGCTTCTCGCTAGCGATGGCCGTCAGCTGGCGAACAGCTTCCATACTTCCCGGCGCGTCGTCCTGATTAAGGTACAGAACGCGGTGGCACGCCGGTTTCAAAGCACGGCCATAGGCGCGCTCGTCGGTGGCGATGGTCCACAAGCCTTCAGGAGCAACAACATCACTTGCCAGTTGCGACCAGATCTGCGAGCGGAACACCACATCGTCGGTCACAGCCTTGCCCATGGCGCCAAGCCCTGCCACCAGAACGACCGTGTCCGCCGAGGCGGGAATGACCGGCTCGTGCGGGGCAGGCGCTTTTACGGCGCATCTTCTGGCGCCATCGGCTTCGATCAGGATGCGGTCGAACAGTCCCGCCTTGGCGATGGCGTCAATGTCGGAACCGTCCAGCCCCGTCCATTTTCCAAGCTCCGGCAATGTACCCGCATAGGTAAAAAGCGGTTCCGCAAAATCATGGTCAGACAAACAGGACGGGCCTTCATTGCGCACGCAGCGCCAGTCTTGATCAAATTCTTCCGCCGCCACCTTGGTCGTGGTGGTCGCCAGCACGCGCTGGCCGCGCTCATGGAAGGCCCTGCCAATGGCGCGGATCAGGCTGGTCTTGCCCCCGGCTCCGACCACGGCGATCACCCGGGAGCCTTGCAGGCCCAAATCTTCAATGATTGGCATGGCGCAGCACAGCTTCCAGAACGGCGCCCGCGATGGCGCGCGCCTTGTCCGATATCGTATGGCAATAGCTGGCGTCGCCCCTGGGATCGATATCGCCGATCTTAAGGCCCGCACTCACCATCGTGTTGCCGCGAATCAGCCCACGCACCACGCCATCCAAGGGGGCCGACACTTCGACAGCGCCGATGCGCCCCACAATCTCGCCTTTTCGCACCCTATCGCCGATCTCCTTTGTCGCGGCGAAAACGCCGGCCACGGGCGCTCTTAGAACTCGTTCGGCGGCAAATCCGGCAATCGAACCCGGAATGCCGGTATTGGGTGCGGCTGAACCATTTTCGATGATGCGACCCAGATCGTGGCCACGATTGGTCTCGATGACCAGATGCGCGTCCCGCCCAGCAGAAAATCCGGGGCCAAGCGCTATCACCTGCCCAGCTTGGCTAATCTCGGTTCCCAGATTGCGCTTGGCCAGAATGGCGTCGATCAGCACATCGGGAAAAAAGAAAGGCGCTTGATGCCAGCGATCCGCCAGCACGACGCCGATATGGCCCTCCGCCCAAATGGCATCCAGCCCGGTCATGCTTGCGCCGGATCGCGCCGCAACGCCTTCGACCATGGCTTGCCCCGATTCTAAGGCCGGGCAAAAGGAAACCGTCCTTCGCACCGCCAACGGATTTTCAAGGTCGATCATGCAGATGCGTTTCATGTTGGCCATGAACAGGCGATGCGCCACGGCGCTGGCCATCTCGCCCGCTCCCTTGATCAGAATGCGGGGCGATATCACGAGCGCGCCTCCAGAAGATCGAAATCCGCCTGCGTGTCGATATCGGCGAAGGGGCGGGGATCGGAGAAGTTCATCACGGCCACATCGTCGGGATGGGCGTCGATCACGCGCCGCCCTCCCTGGTCGGCATTAAGTTTCATCAGTTCGTCAAACAACGCGTTTGAGAAAATGACCGGGTTTCGCCGCTGATCTTGCACCATCGGATGACAGATGTTTTTCCGCTTGGCTTGAAAGCAAGCGACCAGATCGTCGATGATCGATCCGGTCAGCAAAGGCTGATCGGCAACCAGGAACATGACGGCCTGAACGCCGTGGCCCAAGGCCGCCAACCCTTTCTTGATGGAAGAACTCTGCCCCTTTTGGAAGTCGGCGTTCACGACGATTTCAAGCCGTTCAGAAGCGCGCAGATCGCCCAGCAAGTCGATCATCTCGGGCGCTTGATGGCCCAGCACGACGACGATGCGCGAAAGGCAGGAGTCCAGGGCCGCCTTCACGATCCGGCGCAGGACCACCTCGCCTTGAAAGCGCGTCTGCAGCTTGCCGCCTGGAAAGCGGCTGGAAACCCCCGCTGCCAGAATGACGCCTGCAACTTGCTTCATCAGCTTTCCCGAATCACGCGTTTGGACTTGCCTTCGGAACGGGGCAGGCTTCCTGGCTCCGCGATCTCGATCTCGGGCGTTACGGTGATGCGGTATTTCACGGTCTCGACCAGATAGTCGCGGGCGCGCTGAAGGTCCGCCTTGCCGATCGTCTCGCTGGCCGGTTCGACCCGAATGACCAGATGCCGGCCACTACCCAACTTGGGAATCACCAACTGGAATTCTTGCGACAATTCGTTGATGCCATGCAAGATGCCTTGAATTTGCGAGGGGAAAATATTGACGCCTGCAAACTGGAACATGTCGTCCGAACGGCCCAGAATGCCACCTTCAAGACGCATGCTGGATCTGCCGCAAGAACAGGGCTTGGTGCTGGCGCGGACAAGATCGCGGGTGCGGTAGCGGATCAGGGGAACGCTTTCGCAACATAGGTTCGACAATACCAACTCGCCCACCTCGCCTTCGGCCACCGGCTGTAGTGTTTCCGGGTCCAGCACCTCGGCCAGATACATGCCCTCGATCACATGCAGGCCATTATGCGCCGTGCATTCGAAACCGAAGTTGCCGATTTCGGTCGATCCCACATCGTCGAAACATTCAGCGCCCCAGGCTGATTCCAGGAATTTGCGGGTGGCGGGAATGCTGCCGCCCGGCTCGCCCGCCACCACGATGCGCTTGACGGGGCTTTCAGCAAGCGGCATCTGGCTTTTGATGGCCATCTCGGCCAGATATTGCAGATAGGAAGGCGTGCCGCAAACCACGGTCGCACCCCAATCCAGGATGTTGCGCAGCCGGTCCTTGGAACTTTGCCCGCCGCCCGGCAACACCATCAGCCCGGCCTTTTCCATGGCGGATTGGAAACCCCACCATGCGACGTAAAGACCGTAATTGAAGGGAAAGAAGGCGACGTCCTTGGGCGTCAGCCCATAGCCGCAGCGGTAATGCATGAATTGCTGATAATAATTTTCGTGCCAGTCCTTGCTGTTCAGCATGATGCGGATGGGGCGGCCCGTGGTGCCCGATGTTTGAAAGACGCGCACCGCCTCTTCCTGCGAGATGCAATGGAAGTCGCCCCAGGGTTCGGCGGCGGCTTGGCTGTCTTTCATCTCGTCCTTGACGGTGAAGGGAATGCGCCGCACATCGTCCAGGCTTTTGACATCGGCGGGTTTCAGCCCCGCCTCGCCCAACTTGCGCCGATAGAAGGGGCTGCGGTCGGATACATAATGAAGGCGTTCGCGCAGCAGGCCCAGTTGATGGTCGAGAAGCGCCGCCCCGGACAGGCGTTCTTCCTCGGGCCGCCACAGCATATTTTCCCCTGTCATGTCCCTTCTCCCCTGTTTTTATTGCGAGACAAGCTCCTTGGCCTTTTCGCGTTCCAGCTTGCGTAGCCCGGCCAGGATTTTTTCCGGCGTGAAGGGGGCCGAGGTCATGCGCACGCCGGTAGCATCGTAGATGGCATTGGCAATTCCCGCCAGCACGCCGGAAACCAGCCCCTCGCCGACTTCCTTGGTGCGATAGGGCTTGCCGATCCGGTACTGTTCGGTGATCACCTCGGCGTCCTCGGAAGCCGCCATATTGTGTATCAGCGGCATGCGGTAATCCAGCCAACTTGGATTCAAGGTATAGCCATTCTTGGTCATCACCTCTTCCATGAAAGCCTGGCCCAGCGCCATCGACACCTGACCATCCACTTGGCCCTTGATCAGACCGGGATTGACCGGGAAACCGCAATCGTGAAGCGTATAGGCGCGGATCAGGCGGGCCTCGCCGGTTTCGATATCCACCTCGACTTCGGCCACCTGGGCGCTGAAGGCGTAATTCTCGGTCCAGCGACCCTTGGTGGTGGCTAGGCTGGGATGGGTCGGTTCGTCGCGCATGGTGCGCCAGAACCCCTCGCCGACGATGGTGTCGCCACGATGCTTGGCGACGCTGGCGGAAAAGACCTGGGCATAGGTCATGCGCTGCTGGGGATCGGCCAGGTTGTAAACGCTTTTGTTCTCGACGCCCAGATATTCGACCGGCACGTCCATTTCCTCGGACGCCACCTTCAATATCTTCTCGCGGGCGTTGGTCGCCGCCTGACGGGTGGCGTTGCCGGTCACATAGGTCATGCCGCTGATCCAGGCCCCGATATCCTGCGGCGTGGTGTCGGTATCCGAGGCGATCAGCTTGATGTCGTTCATGCCGATCGACAATTCCTCGGCCACGATCTGGGTGATCACGGTTTCCGCCCCTTGGCCAACATCCAAGGCGCCGGTCAGCACGATCACCGACCCGTCATCGTTCAACTTCACGATGACGCCAGAACCGTTGGGATAGATCAGCGTTCCGCTCATATAGGTGGTCACACCCATGCCGATGCCGCGCCGGATGGTGCTGGAAGGTTCGGGCTGCTTCCTGCCTTGCCGCCATTTGTTGAGGTAGTCGCTTTTCGCCGCCACTTCCTTGATGCAGTCGATCAGCCCCGCCTCGTGGGTGTTGTCCTTGTTGGGCAACTCTTCCCAAGGTCCGCGGGCGTTGCGCAGGCGGATGGTGACGGGGTCGATGCCCAGATGTTCGGCGATCATGTCAAGCTGGGATTCGATGGCGAAACGCACCTTGGGCGCACCGTGCCCGCGCTGTGGGGCGCGAGTCGTGTGGTTGGTATAGACCGCGTAACCTTCGTATTTCAGATTGGGGATGCGATAAGGACCCATGATGAAGCCCCAGGCCAGGAAGATCACCACCACGCCGCTGCCGCGATGGGCGCCCGCATTGTTGATGATGCGCACGCGCTGGGCCAGGATGGTGCCGTCCTTTTTGACGCCGGTCTTCAGTTCGATGGTCAGCGTTTGGCTGTGACGATAGGCCGAGAAGATTTCCTCGCGGCTGGCGGTGATGCGCACCGGACGCCCGGTCAGCATCGACAAACGGGCCGCGCAATATTCGTGCGAATACAGATCGATCTTGCCGCCGAACGTGCCGCCGACATAGGTTTTATGGATGCGCACCTGCGAATAAGGCAGGCCCAGCGTGCGCGACAGCTTGGCCCGTTTGATGAACGTGCCCATCGACGATGTCCAGACATTGAGCTTGTCGGACTCCCAGTGAGCCAGCGTAACCTGGGGTTCCAGATAGCCGTGGGTGCGCAGTTGGTTCTCGAACCGGTCTTCGCGCACATAGTCGGCTTGGGCGAATCCCGCCTCGACATCGCCCCATTCTGTTTCGGTCTTGCCCGCGATGTTCGCCAGATCTTCCAGTACCTTTGGATGGCTGGCGCGAATGGCCGGGGCACCTGGGCGCATCGCCTCTTCGGCATCGAAGACGGCAGGCAGTATCTCGTACTCGACCTCGATCAGTTCCAACGCCTTTTGCGCCGTGATCTCGTCGACGGCGGCGACGGCGGCGATTTCCTCTCCGACATGCGCCACCTTGTCCTTGGCCAGCACATCCTGATCGGCCGGATAGCGCGGCGTTTCCACAAAACCATGGCGAACGCCGATCGTATCTTCATGAGTGATCACGGCCTTGACGCCGGGCAGCGCCTTGGCCTTCGTGGTGTCGATGCGAACAATGCGGGCATGCGGGTGCGGGCTGCGCAGCACGCGCCCGATCAACATGCCAGGCAATTTCACATCCTGGGTATAGACGGCCTTGCCCGACACTTTGTCGGGGCCATCCTTGCGCCGCATATTCTGGCCGATGAATTTCAGATCGGTCATGGCGCGTCATCCTTCTTCATCAAAGGTTCGACCCCTTGCCCCGAATATTGGAGAATGGCGTCGACGATGGAATTATAGCCCGTGCAGCGGCACAGATTGCCTTCCAGCGCCTTCTTGATCTCGGGCACTGAAGGTTTTGGGTTGCTGTCCAATAGCGCCTTCGACGACATGATGACGCCCGGCGTGCAAAAGCCGCATTGCGTGGCCGCTTGGTCTAGGAAGGCTTCCTGTAAATCCGACAGCTTGCCGTTTTCACTCAAGCCCTCGATAGTTTGCACATGCATGCCGTCGCATTCGACGGCCAGCGTGATGCAGGCCAGAATGGGTTTTCCTTCAAGCAGCACCGTGCAAGCGCCGCAGGTGCCGGATTCGCAGCCGTCCTTGGTGCCGGTCAGGCCCACATGATCGCGGATCACTTCCAGCAGCATGACATGCGGGCGGACCATCACTTCATGCGTCTCGCCATTGATGGCAAGCGTGACCAGGCGAGGCTTTGGCCGCGCCTTGGCGGTTACGACGGCATTATTGGGAGAATCGAGCATGGCCTGACCTCTTATGATTCTTGGGCGCGGGCAAGGGCGGTCTGCATGGCGCGCCTTAAATGGACGCGGATATTGTCTCGAAGATATGGTTTCGAGAAACCATGGTGCGGCAGCGGGTTGATTTCCCGGCTGGCCATGTCCGCCAGTTCCGTCAGCGCCGCCTTGGTCAGTTTCTTGCCAATCATGGCCGACACGGTATCGACCAGTTTCACCGGTCCTTCATTGACCGCGCCTATGGCGATACTGGCTTCGGCGCAGGTTTCAAGATCGTCTTCAAGGCGAAGCGTCAACGCCATCACGGCAATGCCGAATTCCAAACCGCCGCGCACGGTCGATTTGTGATAGCCCCAACCCATGTGCGGCTTGGCGGGCGGCATGTGAACAAAACGCAGCATCTCGCCGGGATTGAGCGTCATTGGCCGCAAACCGTCGCCCGTGAACAAGGCTTCGATGGGCATTCTCACCTCGCCGCCCGATCCCAGCACCGTGACGTCGGCGCCCCAGGCCATCAAGGCGGGCGCGATATCGGACATATAGACCGACCAGCAAACTTCCTTCTTATTCTTTGGAAATGGGTAACAGCAGTCGCCGCCCCTTTTGTAGCAAGGTTCGACGAACTGAAAGTCATGCTGCTGGTTCAAGTAAAGGCAGCGGGTTTCCTGGCACAGATTGCCGCCCAAGGTCGCGCGTTGCCTTATCTGGTTTCCCGCCACCGTATGGGCGCTGGCCGCCAGAATGGGGGCAGCCCCGACCACCAAAGCGCTGTGCTCGATTTCGGACAATGTGGTCAGCGCGTCGATCCTCAACCAGCCGTCCGCGCCAACCGCCATCGGCTCGCGCGGAATGCGGGTCAGGCTGATCACATGGGCTGGCTTGGCGATGCCGATGCGCATGTTGGGGATCAGATCGGTGCCGCCCGCCATGAAACGCGCTTCGGCCTCGATCTCATGCAGGCGGGCAACAGCATCCTCGGCCAGGACGGGGTTTTCATGTTCGAACTCGAACAAAATCATGTCGCGTCCTCCGGCTTGGCGGCATTCATTGCCGACCATCATCATTTCCCCAAGCCTAACCCAATATAGTTTGAAGTGCAAACTATATTGGGTTAGCGCATACGCCTACCGCCCGTTGAATAAACCCCTCAAATTGGCTATCACTGACCCATGAAGGCCAAAAAGCCCTTAACCGAAACTCTGAACGGCGTGAACTTTGCCGGGCTTCGCGACTATATCGGCTATACGACCCGCCAGGCGCAGTCGGCGATTTTCCGTGACTTTACAAAGATTACGGAGGAAGTGGGCCTGACGCCCGGCGAATTCAGCCTGTTGACCCTGATCGGCGCCAATCCCGGAATCAACCAGATCACTCTGGCGGCATTACACAATCTGGATAAATCGACTCTTTCCTTGGCCATCCGCGACTTGAAGCGTCAGGACCTGATCGAAAGCCGTCGCCAAACCGAGGACGGACGCTATTTCGCCCTGCACCTAACCCGTCAAGGAGAGCAGAGGCTGCGCCGCACGACCCAATTGGTTGAAGAGCAGGAGCGGCGCATGGACAAGGTGTTGGCGCCGGGCGAAAGACAGTTGTTGATCGGCCTGATGCGGCGGATATCCAAAGCGTTCGATTGAGAAGAGCAACCGACGCCCGAACGCGGATTAGAACCAGCAGCGCCCGGACGTCTTTGCGCCGATATTACATATCGAAACGGTCGGCGTTCATGACCTTGCTCCAGGCGGCCACGAAATCCTTGACGAACTTTTTCTGTGAATCGCTCTGGGCATAGACCTCGGCAAGTGCGCGCAGTTGCGAGTTGGACCCAAAAACAAGATCGACGCGCGTTGCCGTCCACTTAACCTGGCCGCTGGCGCGCTCGCGGCCCTCGAACAAGTCTTTCGCATCCGAAACAGCCTTCCACTCCGTGCCCATATCAAGCAGGTTCACGAAGAAGTCGTTGGTCAGCGTGCCCGGGCGATCCGTGAAAACGCCATGCGAAGATTGGCCGTGGTTGGCTCCCAGCACCCGCATCCCGCCGACAAGAACCGTCATTTCCGGCGCCGTCAGCGTCAGCAGTTGCGCCTTGTCGATCAGCAATTCCTCGGCGGCAACTGGGCGATCCGTTTTCAGGTAATTCCTGAAACCGTCCGCCTTGGGTTCCAGCACGGAGAAGGAATCGACATCCGTCTGAGCTTGCGAAGCATCGGTGCGACCTGGAGCGAAGGGCACGTCGATGTCATGCCCGGTCTTTTTGGCAGCCGCCTCGATGGCGGCGCAGCCGCCAAGAACGATCAGGTCGGCTAACGATACTTTCTTCTTGCCTGACGTCGCGTTGAATTCCTTCTGAATCCCCCCCAAAGCGGCCAGCGCTTTGGCAAGCTGAACAGGCTGGTTGACCTCCCAATCCTTCTGAGGGGCAAGGCGGATGCGCGCCCCGTTGGCGCCACCACGCTTGTCCGAACCCCGGAAGGTCGCCGCAGATCCCCAAGCGGTCGTCACCAATTGGGAAATCGACAGGCCCGCAGCCATTATCTTGCCCTTGAGCGCCGCAATGTCCTTGGCGTCGATCATCTCATGGTCAAGGGCTGGAACTGGGTCCTGCCACAGCAAGACTTCTGACGGAACTTCCGCTCCCAGATAGCGCGAGCGCGGACCCAGATCGCGATGGGTCAGCTTGAACCAAGCCCTGGCGAAGGCATCGGCGAACTGATCGGGATTCTTGTGAAAGCGCCTGGCGATCGGTTCATAGATTGGATCGAAGAGAAGCGACAGGTCCGCCGTGGTCATCATCGGCCGGTGCTTCTTCGAAGGGTCGTGGGCGTCGGGGATCATGTGTTCCTCCCGCACTCCGGCGGCATGCCACTGCCAGGCACCGGCGGGACTTTTCACCAAGGTCCATTCATAGCCGAAGAGCATGTCGAAATAGCCGTTGTCCCATTTCGTCGGATTGGGCTTCCACGCCCCTTCGATACCGCTGGTCGTTGTGTGCACGCCCTTGCCGGTGCCCAAACTGTTTTTCCAACCCAAGCCCATTTCTTCAAGGGGAGCCGCCTCCGGTTCCGGGCCGACCAGCTTGGGATCGCCAGCGCCATGAGCCTTGCCGAAAGTGTGCCCGCCCGCAACCAGGGCCACGGTCTCTTCATCATTCATCGCCATGCGCGCGAAGGTTTGGCGAACGTCGCGGCCCGAGGCGATCGGGTCGGGACTGCCGTTGGGGCCTTCCGGATTCACATAGATCAGTCCCATTTGCACGGCGGCCAAGGGATTTTCCAGTTTGTGATCGCTGCTATGGCGCTTGTCGCCAAGCCATTCGGCTTCGCCGCCCCAATAGATGTCTTCTTCCGGCTCCCAAATATCTTCCCGCCCACCGGCAAAGCCGAAGGTCTTGAAGCCCATCGATTCCAGGGCGCAATTGCCGGCCAGAATCAGAAGATCGGCCCAGGAAATCTTGTTGCCGTATTTCTGCTTGATCGGCCAGAGCAAGCGGCGCGCCTTGTCCAGGTTGCCGTTGTCGGGCCAACTGTTGACAGGGGCGAAACGCTGGTTGCCGTGCCCCGCGCCGCCGCGCCCATCCGAAATGCGATACGTGCCCGCACTATGCCATGCCATGCGGATGAACAGGCCGCCGTAATGGCCCCAATCGGCAGGCCACCAATCTTGCGAGTCGGTCATTAGTGCAAACAGGTCCTGCTTAACCGCCTGCAGGTCGAGCTTCTTGAACTCATCGGCATAGTTGAACGCTGCGTCCATGGGATCGGACAGGGCAGAATTCTGATGAAGAATTTTTAGGTTCAACTGATTCGGCCACCAATCCTTGTTTGACCGTCCCGCGAAAACAGCGTTGGGGCGGACCCCATGCATCACCGGGCATTTACCGGCGTTCTGCTGGCCGTTTTTGTCCATGGCACTCTCTCCTCATTTGGGGTTCACCTCAAGCGACTGCACTATCTTCCCGGACGCGCATTGCGGCTTCGTTGGCCGTCTTGGCGAAGGAACGACAGCGCATTCTTGCCCGCAGCGACAGGAAACAAGCGATCCACTCCGATAGGGGCTGGAGAGAGTTAGCTCTTTTCAATCAGATAAGTAAAATTGATTATTAAAGTTAGACTGATCGATCGTTTCGATTTAGCTGAAAGAATGAGGAGTATCAGACAGGGTATCCATTGGCGAGGCCTGTATGATCTGGCGGAAAACGGCCGTCTCAGCCTAAGATGGCGTGAAGGGTTGCGGCCAAGAATTGAACCGAGGCGCTGATACATGCATGAAGCAGCCGAACGCCTGCTCGCCATCATTCGGCAAATTCGAGATGATGTTGCCGAGATGTCTGGCAAGGGACTTCGCCTTGCCGAAACGATGCCCGGCAACGATGATCTTGGGAAAATCTTTTTCGATCTGCAATTCTACTTTCTCTTTCTCATGACCGCTGGCGGCGCAGATTCGCCTGCCAAGACCGACCTTTACAATCTGACCTTCGGTACGCGCCTTACTGCCGAGCGCCTTGCAAGTGAGATGAAAAGCCGAGAAGAGCAGATCGCATCCTATGGAAACCAGCCATCCCACCTGATTCGCGCTGGATTCATGGTGGATGCCGCTTTCAAGAACAGCCATTGCGGCGACCGCATGATTCAGAACTTTCAGGAACTCGGCGAGATTTTCTTGTCCAACGCAGGCAATAACGATCCAGACGAGCGAAACCGCCTCGACAAATACATAGCCCTGGCGCGCGAGTGGCAGGCAAGAGCTGCGGCATCTTCTTCCCCTGAACCTGACGCCGCCCCGCCAAGCGCCTCGCCGCCGCAAACGGGCCGCAAGGTCTTTGGGCGCAAAGGCGTCTAGCGCAGGAGGCTCTAATGGAAACGCTATTGGCGAGGGCGATATGACGGGACAATTCACCCTGCCGTTGGTCTTCGATCTGGCGGCGACCTTCTTTTTTGCGATCACCGGCGGACTGACCGCCATGCGCAAAGGCTATGACTTCGTCGGAGTCTTCTTCCTGGCCCTGGTGGTCGGACTGGGCGGCGGCCTGCTGCGCGACGGCCTGTTTCTGCAGCAGATGCCGACCGTGATCGAGCCGCATTATCTGATCACCGTGCTGGTGGCCGTGATCCTCAGCCTGACGCTGGGAGAAATGCTGAACCGCCTTGCCCTGATTTTCCTGTTGGCCGATGCCCTCGGACTCGGGCTATACGCCATGGTCGGAACGCAAAAGGCGTTGTTGGCAGGTCTATCCTGGGTGCCAGCCCTGCTGATTGGCGTCATCAACGCGGTGGGAGGCGGCGTGATCCGCGACCTGATCACCCGCGAGGAACCGCTTGTGTTTCATCCCGGCGAATTCTACGCAGCCGCCGCCTTCGCGGGCGCGGCCCTGTTCGCCGCGCTGGTGGTGGGGCTGGGGATCGCGGCCCAGTGGGCGGCGCTGGCGGGAATATGGCTGGTGCTGCTGATCCGGCTTGCCTCTGTCAAATTCGGCTGGCGGACGCGGGCCGCCCGCGCCCTGATCAGAAGGCCGGATGACCGGGTGTGATGATTAACCACTTGATTTAATTGGCGCGCCATGCAGGAAGAAGATGGGCACTGGCTGCTTTCTGTCCCCCTCCCCTAGGGGACGCCATCGGGACATTTTCTTCCGACATTGCAAAACGCTAGATAAACCGCCATGTTAGGGGACGGGCGCTGTCCCGATATTTGTCCCAGTTGCTGTCCCGATAAGAGGGCGGAAGGGTCCCATGGCGGTCGATAATCTGTACGAAAGAGGCGGGGTTTTTTGGTGCCGGTTCTATGTTCCGGCCAGTGAGCAGAAGCGGCTGGGCAAAAAGGAGATGGCATGGTCCTTAAAAACCGGCGATCCCAAGGAAGCAAAGCGCCGACTGGCCGAAGCGCAGGTGCGCTTCTACGAGCTGATCACGCCCCCTGATCCGATCCGCGAAAAGCTGACCGAGCATTTCGGCATCCCAAAGGACTGGCCCTCATCCAAGGTTGCAGCGGCGCTCGATAAGCTGACCACCGCCGCCAGCCATGCCGACGAGCGCTATGCCGAGAAGATGAAGGAGACGTTCTGGCTGTGGGAGCAGAGCGGAATCTCTGTCGATCTGACAATTGACAGCACAAAGCTGGTTGGCGACCACCGGCCCTTTGACGAGGAGTTCAGGCTTGCCGCCCAAAGCATGGGGCTTGATCCCGGGGCCGTGAAACACATTCCCCACGCCATGACGGGCGGCAAGCAGATGACGACGGCCACGAACACGCTGAGCAAGATTGCCGCGAACTGGGCGGCAGAACGCA
>JADGAX010000017.1 GCA_015231795.1 Alphaproteobacteria bacterium
GGATGGACGAGCCGGTGGAGAATGCTGGCCTGTTGGGTGAAGCGAAATCCAATCGTTTCAGCGATCCGGACTTCGAGAAAAGCTATTGGCGCAGCGCCGAAGCCTACAAGGCCGAGTTTGAGAAGCGGCAACGAGAGGCCATGAAATCGGCGGATATGCGCGCCTATCCGCAACAGCAAGACCCACGTCCCGACGGAATCGGCCAGAAGCCCAGCGATGAAACGCAAGTCGCAGCAGGACCCGCCGCAGCACTGGCGGCGCCTTACGTGATCGAGGGCGCTGCGGCTGCATCGACGGCGGCTGCAGCCTATTGGGCGGCGCATCCGGAACTGCATCCCAAGGAACCCAACTGGTTCAGCAAGATGCTGGGAAAGAACGAGACCAGCATCGCCGATCCCGAAGCCGCGAAGCCGAAGATAGAAGCATTTCCAGCCGACGCCGGAAAACCGCCGACGCTGGAAGGCTATCCCGGCCAACCGCCGCACCTGTCGGGCAAGGAAACCTTCCCGGCGCAGGAAGCCAAGAAAGGCGACAACGTCATCCACGAACAACGACCATCCAAGGTCGATCTGCCGATTGCAACGGAAATCAGATCGATCGCCCCCGTGGAGTTGGGAAAGGGAAAATCGCACCCCGACATGGATCGTGCGATCGGCAACATCGCCGACAAAACTGTCCAAGAACAGACGCAGAAAAGTATCTATGGCAACGGCACTCTGAACGGCATCGATGGCGAGGCATCGAACGTCGTCGCCCCGCCAGTGCCCAAGGGACAAGAATATGCCGCCGCCAAGAAGGATTGGGAGGCTTTCATCCGTGATGTTGGGGGGGACTCCAAAACGGCGAAAGTTGATGAGAATGGCGCCATCATCTGGAAATCCGACGACAAAAGCGTCACGGCGAACCTTCATCCCAGCAAAAGCCGAGATGGGCAGCCAACCTTCGAGGTGCAAACCGAAAAGGGGCGTGATAAGTTCCAGCACAAACGGAGGTATTACAGCGAGTAGTCGGAGCCATCAGCTATGTCACGAAGCCGCCTCATCAGCTTCCAGGAATTTGAGAAAGACTGGTTGCCAACCTGTCTACGGATTTTTCCATCAGCAGAACGAGAAGGCAGCGGCGAAGGATCCGATGTCGAGCAGTTCTATCGCCAAGGCGGCTTCGTTGACAAAGCCTGGCAAAGCGTTGCTATACCAGTAACCTTTACCTGGGGCTTCGGAGTAGAAAACTATGTGGGCCCCGTTTGTGGCAGATGGCCCAGTGACGACGAAAAGCGTGAAGATAAGTACGACACGTTGTTTCGTACCTTGAAAGAACGAGGAGTGGATGTTGTTTGCGCTTCGTCTGGTCAATCTCACGCTAGCGCCAGCAGTATTCTGGATATTTCAGAACTACACCGCAGGGAGAGAGGTAAGCACGACAATCTACCCGCCGATGTGCTTTGGCCCTATGTCGTCTTCAGCCGCGAGGCGGATTGGGGATTGGTGAATTTCAGATGGTCCCAGGCCTCCATCCTCGGCGGAACGGCTGAATTCATGGAACATTATCTGAAGAATGCTGGCGGGCTGGACAAGGTCCGCCAGCATTTCTACGACTTCGATCTTTGGGGATGGGGATATTTCGACCGCCCGCCCGATCAATGGATCGCCGATTATGTCTACGAACTCGTCGGTTGGGAGAAACCCTATTATCCGCCGGGAAGTTACGGCAATTACGTTCTGGAGCGTGACGGGAACCTATAATTTCCATTTCTGTTTCGTTTAGGACGAACTGCCCGAATTGCCGAAAATCGATTGGGGCGCTTACGAAAAGCATCGCATCGATTGAAATACCGTGATGGTTCTAGCCAGGGCCAGCCGACTTACGAGTTGGAACGTGATGTGCCTGGAACGAAAATGAAAGACCGCATCAAGGTGCGTTTCATTCCAATGTAACCCATAGGAGAGGATCGATGCAGCAGGCCCGCAGAATTCCCGATCAGGAGTTTGAATCCGTCTGGCTGCCTGTCAGACAGAAGATCGCGAATGAGGCGGTTCCCATTCCCATCCAGGTGCTGAATATCTGCCTGAATGAGGGCCTGTTCATCGATCCGACCTGGTAGGTCGTTCCTATCATTGCAAGCATTGAGTATGGAACAACCAGTCCCACTTATGACAAGGACACGTGGCAGGATACGACGACGCCCGGCATCTATGAATTCGATCCGCTGCTCAAAACCATCCGCGAGCGTGGCGGCAGCGAGATTTGCATGTCGTGCGATCATTCGTCAGTTGATGGAATCGGAGTCTGGAAGGAAGGAGAGCATTTTGCTGTCTATCCAAGCAAAGCAAGTTTGGATGATTTTCGGGACAATCGTGCTCTGCGGATTAACTCTTGGAGCACTGGCTTGGTCTTCGATCTCTCCGCCGAATGGGGGCTGGTCAATCTAGCGCACGACGATCTGTCCTTTCTGGGCGGCACGGCGGATTTCATGGCGCAATATTTAGGGAACGCTGGCGGCCATGAATACGTCAAACAGCGCTTCATTGATTTCGACCTTTGGGGCTGGGGATCGTTGCTGCGCGAGACAGAGCAGGTGTATGCCGACTGGATCTACAAATTCATGGGTTGGGAAAAACCCGACTACCCGCCAGATAGTTGCGGCTACGTGGAATAGGTAACCTGCCCGAGACGGGCAAAGGCGGCAACTGGAGCGGCCAGGATTTGTCGCCCTCGAACGCCCTGACGCAGCAGATGCAGGAAGCGGAAACTCCCGCCCAGAAACCCACATCAGCACTCGGCGGCGGCTTGATTGCCGGTAAGGACGAGAATGAAAACAAGACCAATCCCTTCGTCTTGGAACTGACCAAGGAACATCCCAAAAATCCCGTACGCCTGCAGGGCGGTTTGTTGGGCGAGCCGAGCCAACTACAACAACCCGTAAAGCCGCCCGACCCCTTCTCAGAGTTGGGCGACCTGCCAAAACTGCGCAAGTTATGGACGGCTCGCCGCATCGACAACGAGAAACGCGCCATGCACGAAAACTGGGCGCGCCTCATCAACAGCACGCAGGATTTCGGCGGTATCATTCCCACCTTCAAACGCCATATCGAGACGAACGGCGAAGCTGCCGACGGTTGCGCCAAAAACATAGACGAATTTCCCGCCTGAAAACTTAATCGAAGGCGTAGGCGTCCAGCGCCAGCACGCCCCAGCCGAAGGCCCGATGCAGGCATCTTGCTGGCTGGTTCGGCGTGGCCGCTCCCAATGCTACGAGAAACGGCAGAAAATGTTCGGGGCTGGGATGGTTGCGCAAGGCTTGCGGGGCACTCTCCCATTCCATCAGCGCCAAATCGCTCCGCGCCGTCGCTTGTTCCAGCACCCAGTCCGAGAAAGTGGCGGCCCAGCTTGCGGTTTCAGAATCGGGCTGGCGGATCATGTATTCGCGCAAGTTGTGCGTGACGCCGCCCGAAGCCAGGATCAGCACGCCTTCGTCCCGCAGGGGGCGCAACGCCTCGCCTATGCGATAATGCATTGCCCCGCTTTCGCTGGGCAGCACGGCCAGCGGCACGACAGGTATGTCCGCCTTCGGATACATCAAACGAAGCGGCGTCCAGACGGCATGGTCAAGCCCGCGCTTTTCATCAAGCCGGGATTCAAGCCCATGCGCGTTCAACATCGATTGAACGCGGCTTGCCAGATTTGGGTCGCCCTTGGCGGGATAGTCGATCTCGTACAGTTCTTTGGGGAAGCCGTGAAAGTCATGCAGCGTGGCGGGCTGGGCGGCTGCGCCGATTGTTGCCGTCGCAGCGTTCCAATGCGACGAGACGGCGATCACCGCCTTGGGCTTGTCGAATTCCTCGCCCAGACTTTCAAGAAAACGGCGGGTCGGCGTGTCTTCAATCGCCATGGTTGGCGCGCCGTGCGAGACGAATAATGCGGGCAGGTTGGTCATGGACAGCATCCTCGAACCGTGATGAGTCGAAGATGGCGTTTCCAGCTATCTGAAACAATCCGCCAATCTTGAAAATGATTGTTGCGCAAACAGCAACGTCAATGCTGTTCCCTGGTCGCCAGGAAGGACACGCCTGGGAAATCTTGCTGCAGCCGGTTCAGTTGCCAGTTGTTGCGGGCCAGATAGACCGGCTGGCCGTCGCGATCCTCGGCCATGTTCGATTTGTTGCCTTCGCTCATCTTCCTGATCAGCGTGGGATCGTCGGCTTTCAGCCAGCGGGCGGTATCGAAGCCCGCATCTTCGAAGCCGCAACGCAGGCCGTATTCCGCTTCGATGCGTGTCGTGATGACGTCGAACTGCAAGGGACCGACCACGCCGACCACCCAGGCCGAGCCGTCCATCGGCTTGAACAACTGGCTCACACCTTCCTCGGCCAAATCCTCCAACGCTTTCTTCAACTGCTTGGCCTTCATGGGATCGTCCAGGCGCGCACGGCGCAACACTTCGGGCGCGAAGCTGGGGATGCCGGTAAAGCGCAGGTCCTCGCCTTCGGTGAGCGCGTCGCCGATGCGCAGCTGTCCATGATTGGGGATGCCCAGAATGTCGCCGGGAAAGGCCTCTTCCGCCAGTTCGCGGTCGCGGGCCAGGAAGAAGACCGGGTTGTAGATGGCCATTACCTTGCCGGACCGGATGTGTTTCAGCTTCATGCCGCGCTGAAAACGCCCGGAACAAAGCCGAAAGAAGGCGATGCGGTCGCGATGGTTGGGGTCCATGTTGGCCTGGACCTTGAAGACGAAGCCGGTGACTTTTTCTTCCGTGGCGTCGATGTTTCTGGGGGCTGCTGGTTGCTGCCTGGGGATGGGGGCGTATTGGGCGATGCCTTGCAGCAATTCGCGCACGCCGAAGGTTTTCAAGGCGCTGCCAAAGAAAACGGGCGTCAGATGCCCTTCCAGGAAGGATTGGATGTCGAAGGGCTTGCAAGCACCGCGCACCAGTTCGACCTCTTCGCGCAGTTTCGCCGCCGCATCCAAGCCGATCAGCTCGTCCAGCTTGGCGTCACTCAGTCCTATCTCGATCACTTCGTCGGCCAGATGATCGCCCTTGCCGGGGTCGTACATCAGCACGCGGTCGCGCAGCAGGTCGTAGCAGCCCTTAAGGTCGCGGCCCATGCCGATCGGCCAAGTGACAGGGGTGACGTCCAGGGCCAGCGTCTTTTCGATCTCGTCGAGCAGGTCGAACGGGTCGCGTCCTTCGCGGTCGACCTTGTTGACGAAGGTCAGGATCGGCATGTCGCGCATGCGGCAGACTTCGAACAGTTTCTTTGTCTGCGTTTCGATGCCCTTGGCGGCGTCCAGCACCATGATGGCGGAATCCACCGCCGTCAGCGTGCGATAGGTGTCTTCGCTGAAATCTTCGTGGCCCGGCGTATCCAAAAGATTCATCGACAAGCCGTCGAATTCGAAGCTCATCACCGAGGCGGAAACCGAAATGCCGCGCTCCTTTTCAATGCTCATCCAGTCCGAGCGGGTGCGCCGTTGCTCGCCTTTGGCGCGCACGGCCCCGGCCAGCTGAATGGCGCCGCCGAACAGCAGCAGTTTTTCGGTCAGCGTCGTCTTGCCGGCGTCGGGGTGCGAGATAATGGCGAAGGTGCGCCTTTTGGGAAGCGCTTCGGCAAGGGCGGTCATATCGGTTAAACCAGGGTGAAGGGGCGGTCGTGGGTGAGGGCGGGAATCTTGCGCCTTGCGGCGGCAACTTCGCCGGGATCGATGGTGGCGGCAATGAAGCCGGGTTCGGTTCCGGCATCGGCCAGCACTTCGCCCCAGGGGCTGACGATCAGCGCATGGCCATAGGTTTGACGCCCCCCGGCATGCGTGCCGCACTGGGCGGGCGACAGCATATAGGCGCCGTTTTCGATGGCCCTGGCGCGATGAAGCACATGCCAATGCGCCTCGCCGGTCTGGCGGGTGAAGGCGGCGGGGGCTGTCAGCATGCTGGCACCCGCCTTCGAAAGTGCGCGGAACAGATGAGGGAAGCGCAGGTCGTAGCAGATGGCCAGACCCAGCCCGCCGAAATCCGTTTGCGCCATCACGGCGCGCTCGCCGGGTTTGAATGTTTGCGATTCTCTGTAGCTTTCGCCGCCATCCAGATCGACGTCGAACATGTGGATTTTATCGTAAAAGGCCACCGATTCACCCTTGGGATTGAAGACATGGGTGCGGTTGGCGACCATCTGGTCAGGCAGCAGGATTTGCAAGGAACCGCCATGCAGCCAGATGCCCAGCTCTTTCGCCAAGTCGGCAAAGGCGGGCAGGGCGGGGTGGTCCTTTTCGGGGAATGACTTGGCCAGGATATTGGGACGTCCGAAATCCATCATGGCGACGTTTTCCGGCATCAAGACCAGCTTGGCTCCCTTGGCCGCCGCCGCGCGCACGAATTCGGACGCCGCCTTGATATTGTGGGCGATGTCCGGGGTGGCGTTGGTCTGAATGCAGGCCGCCGTGAAGGGAGAGGGATCGCTCATTTGCCCAGCATCGGGTCCAGCTTGCCGTCCTGCTCAAGCTCGTACAGGTCGTCGCAGCCGCCGACATGGATGTCGTCGATGAAGATCTGCGGCACCGTGCGCTTGCCGCCCGCCCGCTGGGTCATGAAGGCGCGCAGGCCCTCGTCGTAGGAGACGTCGATCTCCTCCCATTCCACGCCCTTCTTCTTGAACAGACGCTTGGCGCGGTCGCAATAGGGGCAGATTTGGGTCGTGTAGATTTCAATACGTGGCATGGCTCGCTCCGCTTTGCTGCCCGGAATATAGCGATTGTCAGGATTTTTGCTAGTCCAACACGGCCCTGGCCACCGAAAGCGCGTCGACATGGGCCGCTCCGGCCTTCAGCAGAACCCGGGCGCATTCGGCCGCTGTGGCGCCGCTGGTCAGCACATCGTCGATCAGCAGCACTGTTTTTCCTTGAATTCCGGCCTGTTGGCGCGGGCGCACGGCAAAGGCCCCCGATACATTGCCAAAGCGCTGCGTGCGGTGCAGATGGCCCTGGCTTTGGGTGCGTCGGGTTCTGGCCAACAGATTGGCCGCCACCGGCTTGCCCGTGATCCGTCCCAACTCGTGGGCCAGCAGGGCCGATTGGTTGAAGCGCCTTGCAAACAGGCGCAGCCAGTGCAGGGGGACCGGCACGATCAGGTCGCAGCCCTTCAGCAGATCGGCCCCCGCCCGGTGCATCCAGCGGGCCAGGGCCGGGGCCAGATCGGTGCGGTCGGCGTGTTTCATCGCCAAGACCAGCCGCTTGCTGGCGTCGTCGTAGCGCAGGACCGAGCGGGCATGCCTCCAGGGCGGCGGATTGTCCAGGCAGGCGGCGCAGGAAAGCGCTTCTTCCCCGACATCGAAGGAAAAGGGAAGGCCGCAGCATTGGCACAGCGGCGGGGCCAGGAAGTCCATGCCTTTCCAGCAATCGGGGCACAATGTCCCGGTTTGCGCGACCAAGGCCCGGCAGGACGGGCATTGGGGCGGCAGCAAAAGGTCAAGCAGGGGGCTAAGAAATCGCATCCGGCTATGCAAGGGATTAAACCCCGGCTTGTCAACTTCCTCTGGGGTCCCTACCTTTGCCCCGTTGTTCCTTGGTTTCTTTTCGGGTGATGCAATGCAAGTGACGGTGAATGGCGAAGCGCGCGATCTGGCGGCCCCGGTTTCTGTGTCTGCCTTCCTGGCTCAGTTGGGGCTGGATGGGCGCAAGGTGGCGGTCGAGCGCAATCTGGAAATCGTGCCCAAATCGGCCTATGACGCCACGCAACTCGGCGATGGCGACCGGCTCGAGATCGTCCATTTCATCGGCGGCGGTTCGGACGACAGTTGGCAGGTGGCGGGCCGAACCTTCGCCAGCCGTCTGTTGGTGGGCACCGGCAAATATAAGGATTTCGAGGAAACGGCCAAGGCCATCAAGGCTTCGGGGGCCGAGATCGTGACCGTGGCGGTGCGAAGGGTCAATCTATCCGATCCTTCCCAGCCCATGCTGGTCGATTATGTCAGCCCCAAGGACTACACCTATCTTCCCAATACGGCGGGCTGTTTTACCGCCGACGACGCCGTGCGCACGCTGCGCCTGGCCCGCGAGGCCGGGGGCTGGGATTTGGTGAAGCTGGAAGTGCTGGGCGACCAGAAGACGCTGTATCCCAACATGCCTGAAACCATCAAGGCCGCCGAGGCGCTGATCAAGGACGGTTTCAAGGTGATGGTCTATTGTTCCGACGATCCCATTCAAGCCAAGCGGCTGGAAGAAATGGGCTGTGTGGCCATCATGCCTCTGGGGTCGCTGATCGGCTCGGGCCTGGGCATTCAAAATCCTGTGAACATTCGCCTGATTAAGGAAAGCGTTGCCGTTCCCGTGCTGGTCGATGCCGGGGTTGGCACGGCGTCCGACGCCGCCATCGCCATGGAGCTGGGCTGCGACGGCGTTCTCATGAACACCGCCATCGCCGGGGCCAAGAACCCCATCCTGATGGCTCGGGCCATGAAGGCGGCGGTGGAGGCGGGCAGGCTTTCCTACTTGGCCGGACGCATGCCCAAAAAGCTGTATGCCGATCCTTCTTCGCCGTTGGCGGGGCTGATTTAAGTAAATCCGTTCCGCGGATTTACTTAAAAATTCATGGATTCCTGCGTGTTTTGCGTTGACGCAGGGGTGGCTGCCTAAACTATAATCAGCGAGCGGGTAGTGACCGGTTATTGGTCGTTCTGGGCTGGGCAACATTGTACCTATAGGGGTTCCCATGCCGAACGTTACTTTTTCAGCACCCACCTTGGAGAAGGATGTCACGGTTTACGCCGTGGCGGGTGATACGCATACGCTTCTGGCCTTGGCCAAGAAGAATGGAATCAGCATTCCCTGCCAGTGCGAGGACGGCAATTGCGGTTCCTGCCTGGTCAAGATTTCGGTCCTGGGCGACAAACAGCCTTTGGCCCAGGATCTGACGGAAAAGGAGAAGCTGACGCTTTCGGTGAACGGCAAGCTGAACAAGAAGCTGCTGGACGAAGCCGAGACCTATCGGCGCATGCCGCCGCATCGTCTGGCCTGTCAGTATATCGTGCTCGACGAGGACATTCTGGTCGAGTTCTCGGGCGAGCCTGGGGTCGAGATCGAACTGCGCCGCTGATCGGCGCCGATTTTCCAGAAGGGCCGTGCCGTTTGGCGCGGCCCTTTTCTTTTGCGCGCACGCGCCACTAAATCGCCACGATTGCGCCCTGAAAGCGCCTTGGAATGATGGTGATATGGCTTTGTTCCCAATTCGGGGACGCCGTACAACCAAGACAACGAGGAACTTTCCGATGATGAATTTGAAACGCCACCAGCTGTCCGCTTTTGCCGCTGCCGCCCTGATCGGCGCGACCCTGTCGGCGGGACCGGTTCTGGCGCAGACCGCAACGCCCGCCACTCCGGCCAAGCCTGCGGCGACTGCCGCCGAAAAGGTGGAAAAGAAGGTCGAAAAGGTTGAGCAGAAGGCCGCTCAGCCTGCCGAAAAGGCCGAGGTCAAGGCCGACAAGGTCGAAGCCAAGGTCGAGAAGAAGGCCGAGGAAAAGGTGGCTCCGGCCGCTGTTCCGGCGACGCCCGCCACTCCGGCTACCCCTGCCGCTCCGGCCAAGCCGGCCACGCCTAAGTAATAGGCTGGTGGACAAGATACCCGGAAGGGGCGTTCAACCGCTTCTTCCGGGATGTCTTAACCGAACTTTCAGGAACTTTGCCTATCATTGATGAGCTGCAGGTCGTCCACAAGGAGGTGGCGCCGTGATTTCCCTTCATCTCGAACAAGTTGCGATTTCGCATCTTCCTCTGCGCACCAATGACGCCGATTGCCAAAGCTGGCATCAAAGGTCGCATGCCTCGGGTTGCGCCGACGAGCAGGGCCAGTGCGGCCATGCCATGAACTGTCCGATGTTCAAGAGATGGATAGGCGAGAGCGATCCCTTGTAGGTGATGCCCCCTAGGGCAGATTGCAGAAGGCAGAGCCTCTTTCATTCCCTATAATGTCACTTCGCGTCCGAACGGTGTCCAATCCGTTGGGGCAAACACGACCAACCACTGCAAGGAGGGCTTCATGCGCCTGCTCCTGCGCTTTGGCGCGCCGCTGTTCGCTGCCCTGGCCATATTGGCCGCCCTGTTGACCCCATTGGCCGATCATCTTATCGCCAGGTGGTTCCAAAACGATGTCGAGATGAGGTCGCGGCTGGTCTTCAGCTCAGTGCGCGATTCGCTGGCGGCTCTGGCCAGCAAGCCCTCGCCGCGCGAGATCAAAAGCCTGTTCGAGCGTATTTCTGAGGACGAGCGCGTCCTGGCCGTCGGATGGTGCAATGCCAACGGAAAGTTGCAAGTCGGCAGCGCCAACTGGCCAAAAGGCCTAGCTTGCCCAGCCTCCTTGGCAAGCGATGCCCCCTTGTTTCAGGCCCAGGAGATCGCTCATGGACCTGTCTCGTCTGGGATTTTCCCTCTGGCCGGAGGCGATGGCAAGCAACTGGGCCAGTTGATCATCTTGAACGATCTTAGCTTCATTGATCGGCGAAGCTCGACGGCTAGGCTCTATCTCATGGGCTTTTTGGGAGTCTTGTCCCTCGTTGCCTCGGTCGTGACGGTTCTGATGGCGCAGTTGACGCTGCGGGGCTGGATCAAGTCCGTCCGTCAGGCCTTGAACGCGCCGGTCGGCGAATACCGCCCGAAGCTGGCCAGCGACCCGCAATTGGCGCCCATGATGGGAGAGATTCGCCAGCTTCTGCGCGATCTGGATATTTCGCGTCGCACCGCCACCGGCATTCGCATCGACTGGTCGCCGGAAACGCTTCGCAACGTGTTGGACAACGAGTTGCCCAACGTCGAGGTGCTGGTTCTGTCGAACCGGGAACCCTACATTCATAATTTCAACGATGTGGGCCAGGTCGCGATGCAAAGGCCCGCCAGCGGGCTGGTGACGGCACTGGAACCCATCATGCGGGCCTGCAAAGGGACCTGGGTGGCTCATGGCAGCGGTTCGGCTGACCGCGAGACCTGCGATTCGCAAGGACATGTGGCGGTGCCGCCCGGCGATCCCGTCTACACCCTGCGCCGCGTCTGGCTGACAGAGGACGAGCAGAACGGTTATTATTACGGCCTGTCCAACGAAGGCCTATGGCCCTTGTGCCACATCACTTATGTCCGCCCCGTTTTCCGGGAGCCGGATTGGGAACAGTATGTCGCAGTCAACCGCAAATTCGCCGATGCCGTCGTGGCGGAGGCCAAACGCCCAGACCCGCTGGTGTTGGTGCAAGATTATCATTTCGCCCTGGCGCCCAGGATGATTCGCGAGCGTCTGCCCCATGCGACGATCATAACCTTCTGGCATATCCCTTGGCCCAATTCTGAAGTGTTCGGAATCTGTCCTTGGCGCGAGGCCATTCTCGACGGACTGCTTGGCAGTTCGGTGATCGGCTTTCACACGCAGCTTCACTGCAACAACTTCATCGAAACGGCTGACCGGTTTATCGAATGCCACATTGATCGCGAAGAAGCGACGGTCTCCGTGGGCGGCCACAGCTCGTTGGTAAGGCCCTATCCGATTTCCATCGATTGGCCGCCAGCGGCTATGGCTGGACAGCCTGCCCCCCCTGCGTGCCGTAAAGCGGTGCTGGAGCGCCACAGCCTGCCCGTCGATACGCTGCTGGCCGTCGGCGTCGAGCGTTTCGACTTTACAAAGGGCATCCCCGACCGTTTCCGGGCCGTCGAAATTCTGCTGGAACGCCACCCGGAATGGATCGGCCGTTTCGTCTTGCTGCAAGTTGCCGCCCCAAGCCGCAGCAAGTTGCCCGCTTATCAGGATATCCATCGCGAGACGGCCAGCATCGCCAGCGAGATCAACCTCAGATTCGGGCGCGGCGAGTACAAGCCGATTCTGCTGGTGGCCCAACATCACGAGCCGGAACAAGTCTACGAACTCTTCCGAGCCGCCAATTTGTGCATCGTCAGCAGCCTGCATGACGGGATGAATCTGGTCGCCAAGGAATTCGTGGCGGCAAGAGACGATGAGGAAGGGGTGCTGATCTTAAGCACGTTCGCCGGCGCTTCGCGCGAATTGATGGAGGCACTTATCGTCAATCCGTTCGACGCCAAGGCCACGGCGGACGCCATCGACCGCGCCTTGCGCATGCCCCTTGAACAGCAGGCGGAACGCATGCATCTGATGCGTGAGCTGGTCAGCGAGAACAATGTCTATTATTGGGCGGGACGCATGCTGCTGGACGCGTCGCGCATTAGAAAGCGCGAGCGGATCGAATCCAACATCGTGAAAGCCGGAGGGGCGGCACTGTAAATGAATTTGCCCGTACCTGATTCGAATGGACCCGATTGGGCTGTTTTTCTGGATGTCGACGGCACTTTGCTGAATTTGGCTGAACATCCCGACGCGGTGCTGGTTCCTGACGGTCTTTTGACGCTTTTAGCCTGTTTGAAACGAGCTTTGAGTGGAGCCGTGGCTTTGGTGAGCGGACGCAGCCTGGCTTCTCTGGACGCGCTTTTAGGATCTGCCGGACTGGATGTGGCCGGTTGCCACGGCGCTGAAATCAGGCTTAATGGCCAGACGACCCTGCTTGGTTCAGCCGATGCGGTCATGCCAAAAGTCGCCGAGCGTTTGGCCAGGCTTTCCGATGGTATTCCGCTGGCCATGGTGGAACTGAAAGCGCATTCGATAGCCTTTCACTACCGCCTTCAACAGATGGATGCCCTGCAGGCGCGCCAGTTGGCCCTGAAAGCCATCGCAGGTCATGAAGGGCGGCTGCGCCTGCTGGATGGCAAACAAGTCGTCGAAATCCTGCCCCAGGGCGTTGGCAAGGGGGCGGCGATTTCGCATTTCCTTGATTCCCCCCCTTTCAAAAACCGCCTGCCCGTTTTCGTTGGCGACGACTTGACGGATGAAGAGGGGTTTCTTGAGGTGAATGGGAGGGGAGGCATTTCCATTCACGTCGGCGGCAATGATTCCACGGCAGCTCAATACAAGGCGGCTTCGGTTGCAACGATCGCCGAATGGCTGGCCGGTCCTGTTTGCCGCTCTCTCGAATGCAATCAGAGAAAGGATGCTTCGTGACAAACCTCAATCTGGGCGTCATCGGAAATTGCAATCTCGCCATGCTGGTCGATGACGCAGCGAGAATCGTCTGGGCGTGTTTTCCGCGCCTGGACGGGCAACCCGTCTTCGACGCGCTGTTGGGCGGCGCCGTTCCCTACAGGCCGGACGAGCCAGGAAACGGCGGGTATTTCGCCATTGAATTGGTCGATCAGAAATATTCCAAGCAGTATTATTCACCAAATTCCGCCGTTCTGTGCACTAGGCTGCATGCCGCCGACGGAAGTTCCGTCGAGGTGGTGGACTTCGCCCCGCGCTACGCCCAGCATGATAGAATGTTCCGTCCCCCCAGTTTGGTGCGGCGCATCTTTCCGTTAAGCGGAAAGCCCCAGGTCCGCATCCGCCTAAGGCCGCGCTTCGGCTGGGGAAGCGTCACGCCGCGCGTGACCCTGGGCAGCAACCATATTCGTTTTGTCTCCGATGACATTGCGCTGAGACTGACCACAGATGCGCCGCTTGTCTATATCGCCGAGGAAACCCCCTTTCTGCTCGACATGCCGGTCAGTCTTATTCTTGGTTCCGACGAAAGCCTGATGGCGGGCATCGAGGAAACGGCGCGTTTGTTTCATGAAAAGACGTTGGATCATTGGCACAACTGGGTGCGCTCGCTGTCGATTCCATTCGACTGGCAAGAAGCCGTGATTCGCGCCGCCATTACCCTCAAACTGTGCAATTACGAAGAAACGGGGGCCATCGTGGCGGCTCTGACGACGTCCATTCCCGAAGCCCCGGACACCAAGCGCAACTGGGACTACCGCCTATGCTGGCCCCGCGACGCCTATTTCGCCATCCATGCATTGAATAGGCTGGGGGCCACCCGAACCATGGAAGACTATTTGGGCTACATCACCAATATCGTCAGCGATGGCGAGTTGCGACCCCTGTACGGCATAACGCGCAGGGCAGATTTGGTTGAACGCATCGCCCTGGCGCTGCCCGGCTATCGCGGCATGGGGCCGGTTCGGGTGGGCAATCAGGCTTACGAGCAGGTGCAGAACGACGTTTATGGCAGCGTCATTCTGGCCGCCACGCATGTTTTCTTCGACATCCGTTTGGTGCGAACGGGAAATCGCCAGTTGTTCGAACGATTGGAAACGCTGGGGCTGCGCGCCATCCAGGCCTTCGACAAGCCGGATGCCGGCTTGTGGGAATTGCGAGGCAAACATTCCATTCACACCTTCTCCAGCCTGATGTGCTGGGCGGCCTGCGACCGTTTGGCCAGGATTGCCGGACGGCTTGAACTGGCCGAGCGCGCAACCTTTTGGCGCACCGAAGCGGATCGCATGCACGAGACGATTTACGCACGGTGCTGGAACGATGCCTTGAAAAGTTTCGTAGCAACCTGGGACGGAGATACGCTGGATGCCAGTCTTCTGCTGCTGCACGAACTCGATTTTCTTGAAGCGGACGACCCGCGTTTCGCCGCCACCGTCGATGCCGTGGGCCGCGACTTGAAGAAAGGCGATCTGTTGTTGCGTTACGCCGTCGAGGATGATTTCGGCCTGCCCGAAACCGCATTCACCATTTGCACTTTCTGGTATATCGACGCCTTGGCTTCATTGGGCCGCAGGAAGGAGGCGCAGGCGATTTTTGAATCGATCCTGGCTAGGCGCAATCCCCTGGGGCTATTGTCCGAGGACATTCACCCGCAAACCGGCGAGTTGTGGGGCAATTTCCCGCAGGCCTATTCGATGGTCGGGCTGATCAACTCGGCCATGCGCCTGAGCAGAAGTTGGGAAGAGATGATTTAACCGGCCAAGGTGACCCGGTTGCGTCCCTCGTTCTTCGAGCGATACATCGCCTGATCGGCCTTTTCCATCAGGTGGGATATTCCCCCGTCCATCGGTTCGTCGCCTGGAAGAAAAACGGCGACGCCCACGCTGACCGTGAATTGCAGGCTGTCGCCATTTGGCAAAGGCAGGCGGATGTCTTGCACATGTTGGCGCAGGCGCTGGGCGATCACCATGGCGCCCTCGGCGCCGGTATTGGGCAGCGCCACGCCGAATTCTTCCCCGCCCAGACGGCCCAGAATGTCGTATTCGCGCAGCGCCGTCCGGCAGGCCTGCACGAAGGATTTCAGGGCGCTGTCCCCGATGGCGTGGCCATGCGTGTCATTGATCCGCTTGAAATGGTCGATATCGAGCGCCAGTAAGGAAAAGGCGCGTTCCATCCGCTGGGCGTGATCAAGTTCCAGTCCGGCCAGATGCAGGAAATGGCGCAGATTGGCGACGCCGGTCAGCGAATCGCTGGCGGCCAGAACCTCAAGCTCCGCCACCTGTTGCTGGCTGTCGCAGTAGTCGCCGATCGACAAGGCTAGATCCTGGATTTGCCGATTGTCGTCCAGCACCACGGGCATGCGGTCGATGACCAAGCGCAGCAGTTTTTCTTCCGGCCTGTCTTGATGAAACGCCTGAACCGGATAGGCGCCAACCGCCAGCCGGTCTTCGCCCAGTGGCAAGACCAGCCTTTGCCATGTTTGTTGCGGTTGCCCCTTTTCGAAATCGGCGGTATGCGAGCGCCAAAGCGGGCGTCTTGCGTGCCTGGCGAAGGTATATTCGAAATCAAGAATGCCGCGCCGGTCGACGGGCAGGATGTCGGTGGGGACCAGATCGATGATCTGTCCGGTCAGATCCGCCCCGAAGGCCTTGGTGAAGGCGCGGCCGTAATGGCTGTAGCGGTGGCGTTCGTCCAAGGGATCAATGACCAGCAAATTGTCGGCAAAGTCTTGGAAGCTGGTCAGGGGGGATTCGATCTTATCCTTACCCTCGATAGCCGTTCGCCAGGCATCGAACAGGGCGACAAGGCGGGAATCCATGACCCGGGAGACAAGATTGTGCATTTGCTGGCCGCCCCCACGGCGAAGAGAACTTGGTGCGCCCTGTCGGAAGAAGATGGGCACTGGACTTGTGCTATTCTCTTCACCTAGGGGGCGCCATCAAGACATTTTCTTCCGACATTGCAAAACGCTAGATAAATCGTCATCTTAGGGGACGGGTGCTGTCCCGATAAGAGTGCGGAAGGGTCCCATGGCGGTCGATAATCTGTGACCTGGGACCCAAGCTTCATCTAGCCCCCAACCTTGGACCAGGCTGGCCTGGAAAAATCCTGCTTCATCCGACGGTGAGCTGGCCGGGGCTGCCGACCGGGAGATGAAGCCTTGCTGGCACTTGGTTGCCGATCGCACTGTGCTGCCGGACCATGTTGTAGTCTCTACGCCAATCCTCGCATTTTTCTCTCGCTTCGTCGAGGCTCATGAACCAGCTGACGTTCAGGCATTCGGCCCGGAACTTGCCGTTCAAAGATTCGATAAAGGCGTTGTCGGTTGGTTTTCCGGGACGACTGAAGTCGAGCGTGATGCCCTTCATGAAGGCCCAGATATCCAATTCCTTGCTGATAAACTCGGGGCCGTTGTCGCTGACGATCATCAGCGGCTTGTCGCGCCTGGCGATCAGGGCGTCCAACTCGCGGGCCACGCGCAGGCCGGACAACGAAGTGTCGGCCACCAGCGCTAGGCATTCGCGGGTAATATCGTCCACCACGGTCAGGATGCGGAAACGCCGCCCGTCGGTCATGGCATCGCTGACAAAATCCAGCGACCAGCGCTGGTTCTTCCCTTGCGGGATGGTCATTGGTGAACGGGTGCCAAGGATGCGTTTGCGCCCGCCACGCTTGAGCCATGGTGATGCTGCGACACGGGGAGCGCCAGTCCGCCCAGCGCTGGCGCCGATCCGGTCGCGGAGGATGGGGTAGAAGCGAACCCTGGAAAATGGCTGACCATAAGGGGGAAGCCGGGCTATCCCTCGAATGTGTCCCTCAAAGCGAGGATGTCCGGCAACATTCCTAGGAATAGATCCACCAGCCTGGGATCGAAATGCTTTCCGGCCTGGTCCTTGAACAGCGCCACCACCCCTTCCAAGGGCCAAGCTTCCTTGTAGGGGCGCGGCGAGGTAAGTGCATCGAACACGTCGCAGATAGCGGCAATGCGGGCCTCAATGGGAATCTCCTCGCCCTTGAGTCCGTGGGGGTAGCCGCTGCCGTCCCATTTCTCGTGATGATACAGCGCCACGTTGCGGGCCATGGTCAGCAGTTCCGAGCCATGTTCACCAATGATTTCGGCTCCGATGGCGGCATGGGTCTCAATGACTTTGCGCTCCTCGGGATCGAGCCTGCCGGGCTTGAGCAGGATCGTGTCGGAGATGCCGATCTTGCCAACGTCGTGCATTGGGGTGGCGTAAAGGATCAGTTCCGCAGTAGCCACATCCAGTCCTGCAGCCAGGGCCAGTTTGTGGCTGGCGTGACTCATGCGCAGAACGTGTTGGCCGGTTTCCTCGTCCCGGTATTCACCGGCGCGGCCCAGGCGTTCGATGATCTGTAACTGGGTTTCGCGCACCTCGCGGGTGCGTTCGCGGACCACCTCCTCCAGTTCATCGGCGCGCAGGCGCTGGCGCTTGAAGAAGTGGCGGGTTTCCAGCAGATTGCGGATGCGCAGCAGCACTTCCCACCGCTTGAACGGCTTGTTGACGAAGTCCCGCGCCCCGGCCTGAAGGGCCTTCATGCGGGTCTCATCATCGGTTTGGGCGGTCAGCACCAGCACCGGCAGCCAGTCGCCATCGGTTAGCGAGGCAGACAGCTTCCCCAAGAGCTCGATGCCGCTTATGTGGGGCATGCGAATATCCAGCAGGATGATGTCGAAGTCCTTGGCCCGATGCAGGCCCTCCACCTCGCGCGGATCGCTGGTGGAGGTCAGGTCGGCATAGCCTTCCTGCTCAAGCATGTCCTCCAGCAAAGCCACATTGGCGGACTCGTCATCGACGATGAGAACGCGTGATTCTCGGAGCGGGTCAGGCGCTGTGAGCATCGAGGTGCCTCATCACATGTTGAAGTGTGCGGACAAGGGCGGAAATGTCCACTGGCTTTGTCAGATAGGTGTCGCAACCGGACTCCAAGGCCCGGTCGGTGGCCTGGGGCGTGGCATCGGCGCTGAGCGCGACCACCGGAATGTGGCGGGTCCGTTCGTCCGATTTCAGGTGGCGGGCCACGTCAAGACCAGAGATGCTAGGCAGGCTGATGTCGAGCAAGATCACGTCAGGCTGCTCGCTCTCGGCTAGTTGCAGCCCCTCTTCGCCGGTACTGGCGGTGATCAGGCGCATGGGGGCCAGTTGCTCGAACAAGGCTTCCATCAGGCTGAGATTGGCCGGATTGTCCTCGACATAGAGCACCAGATGATCTTCGGCACAGAAGTGGAGCGCCCCATCCGAGGCAAAGACTCCGTTCCGATCCTGATCCGGTTCAGCTGCCGCCGTCTCGACAATGGGAAAATCCAGCCAGAAACGAGAGCCTTCCCCTTCCACGCTGGAAAAGCCAATCCGGCCGCCCATGGCCTCGATCAGGGTCTTGGTCAGGACAAGGCCGATGCCGGTGCCTTCGATTTCCGTGGTCTCCGCCCCCAGGCGGCTGAAGGGCTTGAACATTTCGGCCTGTTTGGCCTCTGGGATACCATATCCGGTATCGGCGATCACCAAGCGATGGAAGCGGCCATCGGCCCGCTCGCAGGAAATGTGGATGGTCCCACCCCGGCGGTTATATTTGGCGGCGTTGGATAGCAAATTGAGAATCAACTGCTTGGCGCGAAGCGGATCAGTTCGCACCATGGTCATGCAGCCCGCTCCCGTGTCCGACAGACTGACCTCATATTTGTCCCGCATGGTCTTGGTCAGGGACAGGCATTCCTCGACCACGGCACGCAGGTGAAGTGGGGCAACATTCAGGGTCACACCGCCTGCCTCGATCTTGGCGAGGTCGAGCACCTCGTTGATAAGCTCCAGCAGGTGTTCGCCTCCGGCCAGGATATAGCCCAATTGCGCCTTTTGCTTATCATCAAGCGGGTTCTTCGTCCCACTCAGAAGGACTTGCGAGAAGCCGATCACCGCATTGAGCGGCGTGCGCAATTCGTGGCTCATATTGGACAGGAATTCGGACTTGGCGCGGTTGGCCACTTCAGCAGCGTGGCGGGCATTGTCCAACTCCATGCGCTGCGCCAGTTCGGGGGTGAAGTCGTGGAAGACGTTGAAGATGAACTGAACCCGCCCTTCTTCATTCTTGACCACGCCGATATTGGAGGAAGATACGATGGTGGTGCCGTCATGCCGCTTGATCGGCAGGTGGCCCGACCATCCTGTTCCGGCGTCGATCCCCTTGCGGATAAGCGGAATCATGTGGCTGGCGGAAGACGGGATCGTGTCGAACAGCGTCGAGCCCGTCATCTCGGCGGCGGTGCGTCCATACAATCGCTCACGGGCAGGATTGGAATAGACCACCCGCGCTTCGGCGTCTGTGATGGTCACCGCCTCGGTGGTGCTCTCGATGATCCTCTTGAACAGGCCGAGTTCCCGGTTCAGCGTCGCCAACCGTTCTTGATCGTTGATCACCCCGGTAATGTCGGTGCGAATCGAGATGTAGCGATGCGGCGACCCTTCGTGACTGGTGGGCGCGATGGTGCTGCGAACCCAGTACTCTCGACCATCCTTGGTCTTGTTGCAGATGGTGCCCTGCCACACCTCGCCCCGGGCGATGGTTTGCCACATCTCGGCAAAGAAGGCATCGTCGTGACGTTCCGACCGCACAATGTTGTGGTTGCGGCCCAGCAATTCCGCGCGAGTGTATCCGCTGGCCCGGCAAAAAAGATCATTGGCATAGGTGATAGCTCCGTCGCCGTCACTCATGCTGACGATGGCATGGGCATCGACCACCCGCAGAAAATCGTGCAACTCTGTGGTCCGCGCCACCACCTCGGCTTCTATTCTTTCCTGATTGTGGAGCAACCCTTCCAGCAGCGTCTCAAACGCCTTGGCCAAGTCGGCGGCTTCCCGGTAATCCTGGATTTGGGGAATAGGCGAGTTTGCCAGGACGGCTCGCGTCAATTTCTCGATGGGTGAAGCGATCCGGCGACTGATCAGCAGGGCCGTGAGCAACAAAATGGCGGTGACCGGGATTCCCGACAATAAAATGGAATCGCGAACAGCATTGGCCAAGCCATAGATGGCGCCATCAGGGGCGCGGATGACCACGCTCCACCCCAGACCGGGATAGTCGCCATGTCCCTTGGTCCGCGCGACGGCATAGACCCGGCCCTCAAAATCCTCGCCCCAAAGGACGCCCTCGGTCGGGAGCGGGACATCGTATTTCCGGCCCAGAAAATCGGCAGGGCCATGCAGGACGATCCCATTGCTGTCCAGGATCATGACATCCCGCGACGCCCCGGAAATGGATGAGGGCTCAAACGGAGCCAACACGTTCTTGGCCCACGACCAGTTGAGGTGTGCCGCTAAAACTCCGATTACCTCTCCCCCCTCATTGCGCATGGGAAAGCCAAAATCCACGAAGCGCAACGCCTGTCCATCGGCATCAGGTCCCAGAAGCTTGCTCAAGAGGACAGCCTCGTGAACATCGCCGATATAGGGGCCTTCCAAGGACGGCGCGAACCAGGGGCGCTCTGCCACCGATTGGCCCACCAGCAGATCGCGATTGGCGACCCGAACAATCCCGTCGGGAGCGACCAGGGCGACCCAGGAATAGTCGCTATAGGCCTGATGCAGGTGTTCGATGATCCGCCCCCAGTCACCATCATCATGTGGATGACCGGACAAAAGCACGCCGGCGCTCCCCAGATCGCGGAAACGGTAGTGCATTTCTCTGTCCAAATGATCGCTGGCCGAGACGGCGGCGGTGCGCACGCGTTCCATCGCGTCATGGTACAGCCTCTGCCAGACGACCTCCGTCACGATGGCCAGCAAGACGGCGCAACTGACCACGGTGGCAATGGACACCCGCAGGCTGATGAATCGGCGCAATGAGTACAGACGAATAGGCTTGGGGGCGTCCATCGTTTCGTCTGTCATGGCGCGCCCTCAATCACGGGGGGGGGGGGGGGGGGGGGGCGACGCGGGGGGGCCGGCGGG
>JADGAX010000018.1 GCA_015231795.1 Alphaproteobacteria bacterium
TATCGACCGCCATGGGACCCTTCCGCCCTCTTATCGGGACAGCAACTGGGACAAACATCGGGACAGCGCCCGTCCCCTAAGATGGCGGTTTATCTAGCGTTTTGCAATGTCGGAAGAAAACGTCCCGATGGCGTCCCCTAGGGGACTCGAACCCCTGTTACCGCCGTGAGAGGGCGGTGTCCTAGGCCGCTAGACGAAGGGGACTTCGCTTGGGCTTGCGGGGCCTTGACTACCCTACAAAGCCGTGAAAAGCAAGGCCCGGTTGGAAAGGGCTTGTGGGCGGTCGGGGGCAAGGGCATATATTGAAAAGCCCCAGAAAGGGGCTGGACGTCCGCTATCGCCCAATGAAAGAATTCAGCCATGGCCGAACCCATCGACATCTTGCTCATCAACCCAGGCGATCGCAAGCAAATCTACCAGGATTTGGGGGACGAGTTCTGCGGCATCGAACCGCCGGTTTTCGCTGGCCTGTTCGCCACCTATGTTCGCCAAAAGGGGGCGTCGGCTGCCATTTACGACACGCCCGCCATGCTGGTCCCGGCCGCCGAGGCGGCACGCGTAGCGGTAGAAGAATATGCGCCACGCCTAGTGGTGATCCCCGTCTATGGCTTCCAGCCCTCGGCCTCGACCCAGAATATGGGGTCGGCGGGCAAGATCGCCCGCCTGATCAAGGAAGTGCGCCCCGATCTGCCCATCTTGATGACCGGCACGCATCCGGCGGCCCTGCCCAAGCGCACCATGCAAGACGAAATAGTCGATTTCGTCTGTGACGGCGAGGGGCCTGTCACCATCTGGAAGACCTTCGAGGCCTTGAAGGCGGGCGGTCGCGGATACGACACCATTCCCAGCCTGTGGTGGCGCGACGAGGACGGCATCATCCATGCCCCAAGCGCGCATGAGGCGCTGATCTCAAACCTGGACGGCGAAATGCCGGGCATCGCCTGGGATCTTTTGCCGATGGATCGCTACCGGGCGCACAACTGGCACTGTTTCTCGCATATCGAGCGGCGCCAGCCCTACGCCTCAATGCATACGTCCCTGGGCTGTCCCTTCCATTGCAGCTTCTGCTGCATCAACGCGCCTTTCGGCAAGCCCAGCTACAGGCTGTGGTCACCCGAAGTGGTGGTTTCCGAGATCGATTTTCTGGTCGAACGCTACGGCGTCTACAACATCAAATTCGTCGACGAGATGTTCGTGCTGAACAAGCGGCATGTGGCGGGCATCTGCGATCTGCTGGCCAAGCGCGACTACGAGGTGAACATCTGGGCCTATGGCCGCGTCGACACCATGCATGACGAGTTGCTGGACAAGCTGAAGGCGGGCGGGGTCAACTGGATCTGCCTTGGCATCGAAAGTGCCAGCGACTACGTGCGCGACGGGGCGGAAAAAGCCTTCACCAATCAGGACATCACCGACACGGTACGCCGCATTCAAGCGGCGGGCATTTACATTATCGGCAATTATGTTTTTGGTCTGCCCGACGATTCGATGGAGCGCATGCAGCAAACCCTGGGCCTTGCCCAGGACCTGAACTGCGAATTCGCCAATTTCTATTCCGCCATGGCCTATCCGGGATCGAAGCTCTACGACATGGCGGTGGAACAAGGGCTGGAGTTGCCCAGGGAATGGCATCATTTCTCGCAACACGGCTATGAAACATTGCCCTTGGCCAATCGCTTCGTCTCGGCCGCCGATATTCTGGGCTTTCGCGATCAGGCCTGGATGACCTATTTCACCGAACCGAAATATCTGTCCATTGTCCGCGACAAGTTCGGCCAGAATGTGGTCGATCATATCGGTCGCATGACGCAAGTTCCCCTGAAGCGCAAAATTTTAGGGCAGTAAGCAGGTGCAAGGCCGCATCGCGTGCATCGACGACTGGGGCAAAGGCGATAGGTACGGACATCTTCTTGCCGATATGCCAAGCCTTTGTCCAAAGGCAGCGGACCTCCCTGAAGATTGGCAAGGCTTTCCATCTAGGGCGGAAGGAAAAGTTGAAGCCGTTCTAGCCAAAGACGCAACCATCTTGCAGCAGCCCTGGCTGTACGGAAGCGCTATGGTTCTGGATTATTTCTTGCTGTCCAGGCAAGGTGAAGTGCGCTTCGACGATGCGCGCTGGGCCAAAGGCATTGCCGGGCGCTGTTTCATCTCGTCTCTGGGTGCTGATGGACAGACATGCGATCTCGCACTTGATGATTATCCGGTTTTGGCCAAGGTCGATGAAGCCTGTTTCGAGCTTGGCACGCCCAACAATTGGGGGCATTGGATTGCCGACACACTGCCTAAGCTGATGGTGCGCCAAGCGTTCGTCGAGCTAAGGGACAGACCGTTGGTTCTGGGGCCTTTAAAGCCGTTTCATCTTGAAACGCTGGAATTGCTGAACATCGATCCCAGTTCGCATATTCGCATCGGCGCCGCCGACACCCCGCGCGCCCGCTTTGAATTTTCAAACCTAGCCGTCGCCACGCCGCCCGGTTTGGTGCAATCCTACGCCTATGTGCGCCAGCTATTCCAGCCAACACAGCAGGCCAGCGCAAGCGGTGGGCCACAGCGGATCTATTTCTCCAGATCGAAGCTGACGCCGCGCCACCGCGTCTTCAACGCCGATGAGGTGGAAAGCCATCTTGAAAGCCAGGGTTTTAAGATCGTTCGTGGCGATGGGCTAAGCGTTCGCGAAACGTTGGATGTGATCGCCAGCGCCAAGATCATCGCAGCGCCCTTGGGCGCCTCTTTGGGCAATCTTGTTCTGGCCCGGGAAGATGCCGAGATCATTCAATTGCTGCCTTCGGTGATGCGCGGACAATCGCGCCATCTGGCCTTTGGCGCTTGGCTGTCTTACTACACCCCCTTTCTTGAACGCATGCAGGTGATCTGGGGAGATTTCACGGGGCGCGAACAGGCTTACGCTGCCGCCAACGACTTGCAACTGGCCGACATCCCAGCCAGTTACGATCTGCGCGAACTCGACCAAGCCATTATGCTGGCCGAAAAGCGGCTGATGCTGAAGGGCAAAGGGCTATCATGACGGCGCATCTCGCCCCGGGCAGGCTGCTTGGCTTTAGCGAATGGGGCAAGGACAAGCTGCGCCGTCATCTTGATCTGACAGCACTTGTCCCAAAGCTGCCGGATCCGCAAACGCTGCCGCGCGGCTGGGATTGCCTGATCCGAGAAGAGAGCGAGCGCTTCGCCAAGGGATTCTGGTGCGCCGAGGAAGAGAACGCCTTTCTTCTGGGCAACACTTGGCGTTATTCGCAAACCTACGACCGTCATTTCTATCCCATGTCGTCGGGGGGCGACGTGCTGTTTCCCGAACCGCATTGGGCAGAAATGTTAAAGGGGAAAAGTTTCATTGCCGACGTCGATATTGAGAAGCGGACATGCCTGATCGACATCAGCGCCTATCCGCCGATGGCGCATTGCGCCGATCCGGTTTTATATGTCGGCGGATCGCCCAATTGGGGCCATTGGATGGCCGACATTCTGGGCCGCCTGATGGCGCTGGACTATTTCCCGGACTTGAGCGGCTATCGCCTGGCCTTCGGCGGCCTTACGCAAGGCCAATCGGAATGTCTGGATCTTTTGGGCATAAGCCATGACAGACGGATGATTCTTGATCTGAAGGACAGAACCTTCGGCACTTTTTCCTTCGACCATTTGGCCGTGCCCAGTTCGCCCCCCCTGGCCATGGCCTATCCCTGGCTGCACAAAAAGATGGCTGCCGGTCTGCAGGCAAAGGCAGGACGCCAGGGGCCGGAGCGCGTCTATCTTTCCAGGCGCAGCTTCTTTCCGGCGCATCGGGTGTTCAATCAAGATGAGGTCGAGGCGCTGCTGGCAAGCCGGGGGTTCGAGATCGTTGCCGCCGAAACGCTTGGCGTCGCTGAGTTGATCTCGCTGCTGGCAAACGCCAAGATCGTTCTTTCCCCCATCGGGGCGGGGCTTGGCAATTTCCTGTTGGCCCCTCAGGACGCGGTTCTCATCCATCTGATGCCTGATTTTCTGCAGGTGGACTTTGACAAGAATGTCCTGTTTACCAATTGGATGCGCTACTATTACCCGATCAGGGACAGGTTGATCCTTGTCTTTGGCATGTTTGACGGCCAGGATCAGCAGGACTTCTCGGCGGCACATGGCATCAGCGGCCACGACAGACCGGCCCGCTATTCGCTGGCCGATCTTGACCGGGCGATCATGACGGCGGAAAAGCAAGTGGCTTGGCAGGGGAAGAAATGAGCGAAAATGTTTTGACTTACGGACCGTCTGAGATCGCCGCTCATTTCGGCGTTGCGGCCCAGGACCTGCCGCCTGCGCTGGGTCAGTTGCTAGATGAGGGCGACTTCAGATATCGAAACATCGAAGGCGCCGAGCGCGACCGGCTGATCCTGCGCATCTTGCAAGAACTGGAGCGCCCCTTGGAAGTGGCGGGCAAGCATCGCCACGCCAGATGGGAAGCGGGATGGGCCGAGAATCTGCAAGCCTTCAGGGAGTCGAACTACGACCTTTCCGCCCTGGTGCCGCGCTTCGTGCGCAAGGGTGAACCGGTGCGCATGCTGGGCGCTTACATCCAGCCCCTGTCGTCCGAGTTCGACATCGACTACATCCGCCTGATCGTGACCTGGCTTTATCACCGCCACTTTGCAAGCGCCAGCGAGATCCATGAATTCGGTTGCGGCACGGCGCAAAATCTGGTTCCCGCCGCCAAACTGTATCCTGGCCGCCCGCTTTTCGGCTATGACTGGGCCAAGGCCAGCCGCGAGATCATCGAAGAAATGGCCAAGCACCATAAGTTCAACATTCAAGGCCGCGTGCTGGACATGTTCGCGCCCGATCTCGATGTGCGTCTGGCCAAAGGGGCTGGGGTCATCACCATCGGCTCGCTTGAACAGTTGGGCACCGATTTCAACGCCTTCCTTGATTTTCTGCTGGCCCAGAATCCATGCGTCGTCGCCAATGTCGATTGCTTCAACGAGATGTATCTGCCTGATCATCTGCCCGATGCGCTGGCCTATCGATATGATCGCAAGCGCGGCTATCTGTTTGGCTGGATCACCCGCTTGCAAGAACTTCAAGCAGCCGGGCGCATCGAGATCCTTGATATGAAGCGCACCTATGGCAATCTATTCCATGATGGTCACAGCTATGTGGTCTGGAGACCGAAATGACCGCAAGGCGGCGCGTCTATTTCAACGAATTCAACCTGCTGATGGGCAATACCACCTATCTGCCTTTAGTATCGGGCTTGCTGAAGGCCTATGCGCTGACTAGGCCTGGCCTAGCCGAAGCCTATGATTTCATGCCCTTCCATTTTCATATCGAAGCGCCGGGGCCGATCGTGGCGCGCCACGACAACCCCTTCGTAGCCGCCTTCTCCCTCTCGCTTTGGAACGAGCAGCTTAGCCTTGAAGTGGCCAGAAGGGTCAAGGAGCGCCATCCCGCTTGCGTCATCGTGGTCGGCGGCGCACAGGTGCCGCATCATCCCGACGACTTTTTCAAGCGCCATCCCTTCGTCGATGTCGCCGTGCGCGGCGAGGGCGAGGAAGCCTTCGCCGACATCCTGGAGCGCTTGGCAGTTGGCCAGGACATGGAAGGATTGGCGGGAACGGCTTGGCGGGCGCTTGATGGAAGCCTTCGCGTCGAGTGCGGCGAGCGCGCCTTTCAGCGTGATCTGGACGCCTATCCATCGCCCTATCTGACCGGCCTGTTCGATTCCTTGTTTGCCGACCATCCCGACAAAAACTTCCAGGCCATCATCGAAACCAATCGCGGGTGCCCCTTCCATTGCACCTTCTGCTATTGGGGCAAGGGCGGGCTTAGCCGCAAATACCGCTATACCAGCCTGGATCGCACCTTCGGCGAAATCGATTGGATGGCGGCGCACCGAATCCGCTATCTGTTCAATGCCGATTCAAACTTCGGCATGCACAGGCGCGACATCGAGATCGCCCATAAGATCGTCGAGAGCAAGCAGCGCACCGGATTTCCCGAGGCCTTTCGCAGTTGCTACGGCAAGAACACCGACGAGAAGATTCTGGAAATCGGCAAACTCTTGCACGCGCACGGACTTGAGAAGGGCATCACCATCAGTTACCAAAGCGTCTCGCCCGAGGTGCAAAAGAACATCAAGCGCGACAATATCAAACTGTCGGTGGCTCAGGGCTTGCAGCACGCTTTCAACGAAGCAGGCGTTCCCGTCTATACGGAACTGATTCTCGGCCTGCCGGGCGAAACAAGGCAAAGCTGGATTGACGGCATCGATACGGTCTTGCAGGCAGGGCTTAAGAATCAACTGTATCTGTATATCTGCCAAGTGCTGCCCAACACGGAACTGGCCGACCCCGACTATATCAGCCGCTTTGGCATCAAGGTCAGGCGCGTGGCGGCGCATCCGGTTCACGGCAGTCAGAACGACCCTGACTGGGTCACCGAATATGAAGACATTCTGGTCGCCACCGACGCCATGCCGCAAGACGACTGGAAGCGCATGCTGGTCTTCTCCTGGCTGGTCATGCTGCTCTACAGCCTGAAGCTGGGCTTCTTCGCCCTGTCCTGGCTGCATGTGCGCCACGCCGTCCTTCATTCCGCCTTTCCGCTTTGGTTGGGCGAGCAGAACTTGGATGCGGCCAAATATCCCCTGTTTCATGGGATCGTGGAGACATTCCGCGCCAAGGTGGAAAGCCTGCTGTCGGGCGGCGGGCGTGGCACCGAGGTTGAAGGAAGCGGCGGCATCTATTGGGAGGAAGAGGAAGCGGCCTATCTCAATTTGGCCAAGGACCGCGATACTGCCTTTGCGGAATTCGAAAGCCTGCTGGGAGCCTTCCTGGAAGGGCGGGGCATCATGACAGACCCCGAAGAACTGGCCGATGCCGTGCGCTATCAGAAACTGACCACGCCCTCGATCCAGGGCGTTGCGCAACGGACCCACGACTTTGCCTTCAATTTCGGCGATTGGTTCAATGGCCTGTTCGATGAGCCGCGTCCGGCCTTGGTTAAAGGCCCGCAAACCCTGTCGGTCGAGGCGGTGGATTATCAGGGCGATCTGGCAAGGCTGGCGCGCGAAGTCTTGTTGTGGGGCCGCAAAAGCGGGCGTCTGGTCAACCAGATCAAGGTTGCTTAGCACGCCATTGTTTCAAATGCTGGCGCGCCTCTTCCTCGATGGCGAGATAGGTTGCCGACGGCGGCCCCAGCGCATCGGCGTTGTTCTTCTCGATTTCATCTAGCCGGTCGAGCGACACTTGATCGAAATAGGCTTGCCAAGCGCGGATCAACTCTTCCTCATTTTGCCGCGACTGAATGTATTTCGGCGAGCCGATCGGATAGGCCAGACGGCGCAATTTTTCCGCCATCTCGCGCCGCTCGCCCAGCATCTGGTGCGAGAAATCGAACCAGAACCTTAAATTGCGCATGCCCTGGGTACGTCCGCGACTGCCGTCCTGCGGCCCAACCTCAATGTCGATCCTGATGCGCCGCTGGATCATGGTGGCGATATTGTCCATCCAGCTGTCGGCGAACCAGTAGGGAAAATAGGGGACGACGAAGTAGCCGAGCTCTTCGAAAACGCGCGCCGTGGCGCAGATAATGGTGATGACGTTGGGCGAGGTAGGATCCGGCAGATGGGCAATGGCGATGCCATCGTCATAAGCGCCCAGGGCAAGGCGCACCTGCTCGTCCCAGCCTTGGCTGCGCACTTCGTAATCGTCGGTAAAGCCGATGAAGATGTCGCCGTCCTGCTTGGCCGCCCGCCAAACGCCGTTCCACACATCGGGCAGTTTGCGAGGCTTTGGCCCGACATGCAAATGCACCGGATAGCCGGTCAGTCGTTCCAGTTGGCCGAAACGAACCAGATTGATCGTGTCCAGGTCGTCCTCGTCGGCCGCGATCCAATGGCTGACCCGCGACTTGTCAGCCACCGACACCCCCATCCCCTGCAGCATGCGCTTCAGCTTTTCCGGGCGTCCGCGCGTTGCTGTCAGGATGGCGATGCGCCCATCGCTCATGCCTTGGCGAAGGCCTCGATGGCGGTGACGATCTGCTCCGAGCCGATGCCGTAATGGCGGTGCAGCGCATCGCGCCCGCCATAAGTATAGCAATAGCCCGTCTCGGTGGGCAGACCCAGGCGCTTTAAGGGAATGGCCAAGCCAGCATCGGCCATCGCCTCGGCCACGGCGCTGCCCATGCCGCCGGTCAGGAAATGCTCTTCCAGCGTGGCGACCTTCTTGGCCCCCTTCAGTTCGGCCAGCAGGGCGTGCGCGTTCACCGGCAGGCGGTAAAGATCGATCACGCCCGCGTCGATGCCCTTCTTGCCCAGCGTCTCGGCGGTTTCCAGCGCGGCATGGGTCATGATGCCGGTGCCGATCAGCGTGATGTCCTTGCCGGGCTTCAGCCGGGCTAGGCCGGGCTTGAAGTCGTGGCCGGGCTTGTACAGGTCGGGCAGCGTCTGGCGGTCAAGCCGCACATAGTTGATGCGCCGTTCCTTGATCGAGCTTTCGGCCACCGCCGACGCCATCACACTGTCCGACACGCTGTCGATCTCGATGACCGGGAAGGCACGCAGCACGGCGATGTCTTCCAGCATGTGGTGCGTGGGGCCGGAATCCTGATAACCGAAACCGGCGCCGACGCCGACCAGGGTCAGGGGAATCTTCATCATGCAGTTATGCACGCGCACCTGCTCCAGGCAGCGCAGCGTGATGAAGGGGGCGATGGCGTAGGCGAACACTTTTTTGCCCGCCAAGGCGAGGCCGGAGCCGATGACCACCGCATTCTGCTCGGCGATGCCCGCATTGATGAACTGGCCGGGCAGGTCGCGGCGGATGACGTCAAGCGCCGGGGCGCCCATGTCGGCCGAGATGATGATCACGTCGCGGTCGTTCTTGGCGATCTCGTAGACGCGGGTCCAAAAAGCGTCGCGTTGGGGAAGATTCGAAGTAACGGCGCTCATCGGACAAAGCTCCTTTCCAGATCGGCTCTTGCTTTCTCGACCATGGCGCCCGTGGGGGCCGCGCCGTGCCAGATGGGTTCATTGGACATGCACTCGATCCCCTGGCCCTTGACGGTGTCGGCAATGATCGCCAGGGGCTTGTCGGAACGGCGCGAGCGGGCATAGGACAACACGTCCATCAATTGGGCGGTGTCGTTGCCGTTGATGCGCTCGACCGCGAAACCGAAGGAGCGCCACTTGTCGTCCAGCGGTTCCAGCTTGATCAGGTTCTCGGTGAAATCGGTGGTGCACAGGTAGTTGCGGTCGATGATGGTCACCAGATTGTTCAGCCGGTGATGTCCCGCGAACATCGCGGTTTCCCAGATCGAGCCTTCATAAAGTTCGCCGTCGCCCAGCAACGTGACCACGATGTGGTTCTTGCGGTCCATGCGCGCAGCCATTGCCAGACCGGCGGCGACGCCGAAGCCCAGGCCCAGCGAACCGGCGGTGGTTTCGACGCCGGGCACGGTGTGTTGAAGATGGACGCCGAAAATGCCGCCCGACTGCGCAAACTTCTCAAGCTCTTTCGCGTCGAAGAATCCCATCTCGGCCAGAATGGCGTAAAGCGCCGGGCTGGCCTGACCCTTGGACAGGATGAAGCGGTCGCGCCCATCCCAATCGGGCTTCTTGGGATCAACCCGAAGAATGCCGCCGTGATACAGCGCCACCAGGATTTCCACGCAAGACATGCAAGACGTGACGTGTCCCGTCTTGGCCTTGATGCAGGTTTCCAGGATCAGGCGTCTTAAATCTTCGCTTTTCGCCACCAGATCGGGGGCTTGGCTATTCGAGCCAGCAGGGCTTGGGGACATGGTCCAGCCTTCTCCTTCTAAGAACAGATGGCGGCATGGTAAAGCAGTTCCATGCGCCAAGCAATCCAGGCTAGTCTAGGGTTATGACGCCGACTGCCATTATTCTGGCCGGGGGCAAGGGCACGCGACTGGCCCATGTGCTTCCCGGCCTTCCCAAGCCCCTGGCCCCCGTGCTGGGACGCCCGTTTCTGCTGCATTTGCTGGATTCGCTGGCGGGCAATGGGGTGGCGCGCGCCGTTCTGTCCCTGGGTTACGAGGCGGGCCAGATCGAGCGGGCCATCGCGGGGTATGATCGCCTGCGGCTTGACTGCGTGACCGAATCGGAGCCGCTGGGAACGGCGGGAGCCTTGCTTCACGCTTTGCCCAAGGCGTCGGGTGACTTGCTTCTGGCCTTGAACGGCGACAGTTTCACGCCCTTCGACCTGCTAGGCTTCCTGCGCTTTCACAAGCAAGGCGGCTTTGGCGCGTCGCTGATCGGCGTTGAGATGGCCAACGCCTCTCGCTTTGGCCGTCTTACCCTGTCGCCCGACGGCAAGGTTGGCGCCTTCCTGGAAAAGCAGGCAGGTGGCGGCGGGATCATCAATGCCGGCATTTATCTGATCGAGCGCGATCTGCTGCAAGCCCTGCCGCAGGGCAAGGCCTTGTCCTTCGAAACGGACGTTCTGGAGCCTTTGGCGGCGCAGGGGCGACTTGGCGCTTTCGTCGTTCCCGGCCCGTTCATCGACATCGGCACGCCCGAATCCTATGCCCAGGCCGACTTGTTCTTTGAAAATCTAGATAAAGGCGGCTTGGGCGTCGCGGGCGGATAGTACCGGATTGCCGATCGGCCAGAAAATCCCCAATTTCGGATCGTCCCAACGCAAGGTGAACTGACCGGCGCGGTTGTAATTGCTGGTCTGCTTGTAGTGGAAGATCGCCATCTCGGACAGCACCAGATGCCCATTGCCGTGCTTGGGCGGAATCAGCACTTGCAGGCGGTTGGCGTCGGACAGGGTGAAGCCCTGCCAGCGGCGAAACTGTGCCGAGGCGGGGTCGTTGTTGATCACCACCAGATAGAAGCGTCCATGCAGGCACGACACCAGTTTCCAGGTCTCCTGGTCGCCATGAATGCCGCGCAGCACATGGCGCTCCGACCAGGAAATGTCGTCTTGGCGGAAATCCTGATCGATACCAGCCGCGTGGTAGATTTCACGATTGTAGGTTTCGACATAGCCGCCCCTGAAATCCTCGAAGATGGTGGGCGGGGTGACCAGAAGCACGCCGTCCAGTTCCGTCTTCTCCACCTTAAGCGTCATGGCCGCGTCACTCCCAGGCTGGCATATTCCGGATCGTAATGGATGATCGAACTGCCGTTCCAACTGAAGCGGAAAGGCACGTTCAACAGGTCGATTAAGGCCCATTTGACGTCGGCCCGCTTTTCGGGCGGCACGAAAAACAGCATGAAGCCCGATTCGCCAGCGCCCAGCAGCTTGCCGCCCAAAGCACCCGCCGCCCTGGCCTTGTCATAGATGCCGTCGATGATGGGGTTGCTGACCTGCGGGCTTAGCTCGCGCTTTAAGCACCAGCCTTCATGCAAAAGCCTGCCGAAGGCCGACAGCGGGCCATCGCCTCTTAGAATGTCGATCGCCTCATTCACCATCGCATGCATGCGGTGCAGATCGTCTTGGTGTTTGGACAGATTGGCCACCACCGTTTTGGCGATTTCCGAGGCCAGTCGGCTGGTGCCGGTATAGAACAGCAAGAGATGCGATTCCAAATCCTCGATCCGTTCGCGGGGCAGGATCAAGGGTTCTGCCTGGATGGTGCCGTCCTTGCGAAACTCGATGCGGTTCAACCCGCCATAGGCCGCCGCCATCTGGTCTTGCGAACCGACGGTTTCTTGCAGCACCTCTTGCTCCAGTCGGATGGCCTCAAGCGCCAGGTCATGGCGCTCGGTCATGCGGCCTTGCAGAGCATGCAGGGATTTCAGCAGCCCGACCGCGAAGGACGAACTGGACCCCATGCCGGTGCGGGCCGGAAGATCGCCCTGATAATGCACCTCGACGCCCCTGGACTCATCGAACCCCAATTCGGACAGGGCGCCCCGCACCAGCGGGTGCTGGATATCGCCAACCTCTGCCACGGTTTCTATTTTCGACCAGACCACGCGATGCTTACAGTCGAAAAAGGGGGGGAGATAGCGGCAGGTGACATAGCAATATTTGTCGATGGTCACCGACAAAACGCTGCCGCCATGCTTGAGGTACCAGGAAGGATAATCCGTGCCGCCGCCGAAGAACGAGATGCGGAAAGGCGTTTGCGCAATGATCACGCCATGCGCTCCCGCTTGATCTCGTTGCGGTGATAATCCAGCAGGTCGCCCAGCGTCTTTTCCATCGAAATGACGGGCTGCCAGCCGGTCTCGCTGGTGAATTTGGAAATGTCGGGCACTTGCAGCGTGACGTCCGAGGGGCGCAGGCGGGCCGGATCGACCTCGTGCGCGACTTTGCATTTGGCCATGCCCTTCAGGCATTCCAGTATTTCACCCACGGTTACCGTTCGGGTGCCGCCGATGTTGTAAACATCTCCGGCCCGGCACTTTTCAAGCAGCAGCCAGTAGGCGCGCACGGCGTCGCGCACGTCGGCGATGGTGCGCACGCTGTCCAGATTGCCCACCTTGACCGGACCCTGCTTGATGCCCGCCTCGATTTCGGCGATCTGTCGCGCGAAAGTGCTTTCGGCAAACACCACGCCGCGCCTGGGGCCGGTATGGGTGAACATGCGCGTGCGGATGGTCTGCAACTTCCAAGACAGGAAATATTGATAGGCCAGCATGTCCTCGCCGACCTTCGACACCGCATAGGGGCTTGCCGGGCGCAGCACATTGCTTTCCTTGATCGGCAATTCGCTTTCCAACACCTGGCCGTACACTTCGGAAGACGAACAGATATGGATGCGCGGGTCCAGCCCCGCCAGCCGCACAGCGTCCAGCAGATTGGCCGTGCCCACCACGTTCGAGGTCAGCGTATCGGCGGCGGCGTGAAAACTGACGGTGACGTAGGATTGCGCCGCCAGATGGAAAATCCAATCCGGCTTGCAGTCGTTCAGCACCTTGACCAGCGAGTTGAGATCACGCAGGTCGCCCAGATGCAGGCGCACCTTGTCTTGGATGTGGCGGATGTTGTCGAGTGGGCTGCGCCAACGCGCCAACCCATGGATTTCGACGCCGGGCTTTTCGGCCAGGATATAGTCGGCCAGATGGCTGCCCACCATGCCGGTAATGCCGGTAATCAGAACGCGCAAGCGACGGCCCCCCCAAATGCTGAGGGGGCCATGATACAGAGATTAAGCCTTGTTGGTCCAGCGCTTGGCGGCCAGGGCCACCCGCTCGCCCAGCAATTCGGCGGTTTTGAGGTCGGCGGGCGGCGGCGCCAGTTCGGGAGGGGCGTCCGAATTGGATTGCGCCATGGCGCCCAGGAAGCTGCCCAGCCGGTTGACGTCCTCGACGCTGCCCTTCGAGCTGTTGTTGCCCGGCATCAGGCCGGTGCCGACCCAGACCATGCCGTGCTGGGCGGCAAAGACCGCCAGTTGGATCAGGCTGTTCAGCTTGTCGCCGCTTTGGCTGGCCGAATTGGTGAACCCGGCGGCGATTTTGTCCTTCCAGGCCAAGCTGAACCAGGCTTTGGAACTGGCGTCCATGAAGGCTTTGAAGGGGGCGGAAACGCTGCCCATATAGGTGGGAGCGCCGAAAATGATGGCGTCGGCCTGGGCCAGATCGTCCCAGTGCTTGTCGGCGTCGGCGACCCCGATCAATTGCACCTGAGCGCCGGCGACCGATCCGGCCCCCTTGGCGACGGCCTCGGCCTGCTTGGCGGTATGGCCGTAGCCCGAATGATAAACGACGGCGATCTTGGTCATGGGGTGACTCCTATGGGTTGAATGCTCCCTTCAGATAGACCTGGGCGCCCTGAGAAACAATCCAGCTTGAATTCAAAATACTGTTGCATATGATGAAACATATGGACCGTTTAACCGCCTTGCGCAGCTTTTTGGCCGTTTGCGACACTCGCAGCTTTTCCGAGGCGGCGCGCCGCCTTGGCCTGTCCAAGTCGTTGGTCAGTCGGCAGATTTCCGGGCTGGAGGGCGAATTGGGGGTGCGGCTGATCAGCCGCACGACCAGGCGTTTGTCGTTGACCGAAGCCGGTCAGGCCTATGCCGAACGCTGCCAGCGCGTTCTGGCCGACCTGAAAGAGGCCGATCAGGCGGTCAGCAATCTTCAGATCAAGCCGACGGGGCGTTTAAGGATCACCGCCCCCATGTCCTTCGGCACTTTGCATCTGGCACCGGCCTTGCCGCGTTTCGTTGAAACCTATCTTGAGATCGAGCTTGATTTGTCCCTGTCCGACCGCATCGTGGATGTGATCGAGGAAGGGTTCGATCTGGCGGTGCGCATCGGCCGATTGGCCGAATCCTCGCTGATCGCCAGGAAGCTGTGCCCAATGCGCCGGATCGTTTGCGCCAGTCCCGACTATATAAGAAGCCACGGCGCGCCTAGTCGGCCCGAGGACTTGGCGCGCCACAGTTGCCTGTCGCATTCCGAACTGGCTATGCAGGAATGGCGCTTCGTTGACGAAAAGGGCCACCCGGTGCAGATGGCCGTGCGCGGGCCTGTACGGGTCAACAATGGCGAGGCCATGCGCCATCTGGCCCTGGCCGGGCTGGGCATCGTCTATCTGCCCACCTTCTTCATCGGTCCCGATCTAAAGGCCAAGCGTTTGATTCCATTGCTGGAAGCCCATACGCCCCAAGACACGGCCCTTTACGCCGTCTATCCACATTCCCGGCATTTGTCGCCCAAGGTGCGGGCTTTCGTTGATTTCATGGCCCAAACCTTCACTTCGCCGCCTTATTGGGACGAAGGCCTTGATTTCGGAGCCGGACCAGGGTAAACCCTGCCTTCCCTTATGGGCACCCCTCTTGCGACCCCATCGTCTAGAGGCCTAGGACACCAGCCTTTCACGTTGGTAACACGGGTTCGAATCCCGTTGGGGTCGCCATCAAGACATTTTCTCCTGACACTGAAAAGCGCTTATAGACACCAATGTTGCAGGACAG
>JADGAX010000019.1 GCA_015231795.1 Alphaproteobacteria bacterium
TTTGATTCACTGATTGGGTCGGATTGCATGGAGGCACTGGGATGGTGCCGGGATTCTTTGACGTTGATACATACCTCGCCGGGCTTTCGAAGAAGGACGACGTTCTGGAGGAACTGAGCGGCAAGATCTCGTTCGAGATGTTCCGCAGCGATCTTGAGCGGGCGATACCCCGCTCGGATGGGGCCAAGGTGGACGCCCTCCTTTCGATCATGTGCTGATGTTCAAGGCCTTGGTCTTGCCGGCGATGAACGGGCTTGGCGACAAGGCAACGGAGTATTTTATGCGCGACCGCCTGACCTGGAAGCAGTTCCTGGGCCTTGAGCTTGCCGATCCCGTTCCCGACGCCAACACGATCTGGGTGTTTCGTGAGCGTCTGACCAAGGCGGGGGCAATCAAGGGTGTTTCGATACAGGCCGCCAGCTTCGCGGCCAGACAGGCCTTCCCATTAGTGCAGAACCTATATTAAATACAGGTACCGTCTGTGGAGACGGGGCACAAGGGATATTGCGAATGCTTATCAGATGTCGCGAAGAAACCAAGCTGGTGTCCGATCAGGACACCAGTGCCGCTTTGCTCTGCAAGACGCATCCAAACGGCTTGCTAATTGGAAGAAATGCTTTCTGAGTGAAGCCCAGGAGGCATGAATTGCCGTGACAAAGGGGTTTTCTCTTATGTCGCGATAGTGCCGCGGCTGCACGTTTAGGAGGTTTGATGATGGATGATCCCCGTATTCTGGTGGTAGAAGATTCGAAATTCTTCAATTCCGTCGTCAGCAAGGCGGTTCGGGAACGCGTGGGGGGCGAAGTCGTTTCGGCGCTATCCTTGGCCGAGGCGATGAAGGCTGTCGCGGATGGTAATTCGCGGTTCGGACTCGCCTTAGTCGATTTGGTCTTGCCCGACGCCCCCAACGGCGAGGCGGTGAACTGGCTTAAGGATCAGGGCATTCCCTGCATCGTGTTTACCGGGATGTTTTCGGAAGACCTACGCGAGCGTTTTCTAGCTGAGCACGTGATAGATTACGTGGTCAAGGAGGCACCTTCCAGCCTCAACTACTTAGTCGAATTGGTGGGTAGGCTGACTCGCAATCGAAACACCAAGGTTCTGGTGGTTGACGATTCCCGAACAGCCCGACGCTATGCCACTGATCTGCTGAGGAGCTACCAGTTTCAGGTGTTTGAGGCTGAGAGCGGCGAAACTGGGTTGAGTGTCCTTGCCGACAAACCAGACATTCGACTGGTGATCACAGATTACAACATGCCCGGCATAAATGGCGTGGAGATGGTCAAGCGCATGCGGGCGACGCATGATCAGGAACGCCTAGCAATCATCGGCGTGTCCTCTGGCGGTGGTAATGCGCTGTCGGCCAAGTTCATCAAGTTCGGCGCCAACGACTTTATCAACAAGCCGTTCCTGCGTGAGGAATTCTTTTGCCGCGTCATGCAGAACGTCCGGATGTTGGACATGGTGGAGCGGCTGACCGACATGGCGACCAAGGATGCTCTGACGGGCATCCATAATCGCCGCTTCTTCTTCGATGCCGGAGAGTCTCTGTTCGCCAGCGCCAAGCGGGAACAAGTCGCCTTGACTGCGGCCATGATCGACGTCGACTTCTTCAAGAAGGTCAACGACACTTATGGACATGACGGCGGTGATGCGGTTTTGAAACGTGTTGCTACCCTGTTGCGCAGTCTATGCCGCCAGACCGACGTTGTCGCCCGCTTCGGCGGCGAGGAATTCTCTATTCTGGCCGTCAACATGGACGACAGCACCGTGCGTCCTTTCTTCGACAAATTGCGGGCCGCCCTGGAAGCCGAGGAGATCGTCCATTCGGGAAATCGAATTCCGGTCACCGCAAGTTTTGGCATCTGTCATGGTGTCGGCACGTCGCTGGAAGCCATGCTAAAGACCGCCGACGAAATGCTTTATCAGGCTAAGCAGAACGGACGAAACCGTGTCGAGGTCGCATGACGAACACCCCTGTCCGCCTAGGGCTTATGCCCCCGTTGTCCGGCCTAGTCGAAATGTACGGCCAAGAGATTGTCTGGGCGGCGACGATCGCTTGCGCGGAGATCAATGAAAGCGGCGGCGTCCTGGGGCGTCCGTTGGAGTTGGTCATCGAAGACGATGGCAGTCTGCCGCAGACGGCGGTCCCGGCAGCGCGGCGGCTTGTCGAGCAGCACAATTGCAGCGCCATCATCGGCAACCTGCTGTCGAACGCACGCATCGACGTGGCGGCCAAGGTGGCCGATCCCATGGGCATTCCTTACCTCAACTTCTCCTTCTATGAAGGCAGCATCTCGTCCAGTTGGTTCTTCCATTTTGCGGCTTTACCCAACCAACAAATCGACAAGATGATCCCGTTCATGGCCGAGCGCTACGGCCTGAAGATGTTCTTTGCCGGCAACAATTATGAATGGCCGCGAGGATCAATCGACGCCTGTAAACGTTCGCTGGCGGCCTTGAACGGCGAGATCGTCGGAGAAGAGTATCTGCCCCTCGGGGTCCGCACCGAAGAGATCGACGTCTTGCTGGAGCGGGTGGCCCGCTCCGGTGCCGACGTCTTCGTCCCTTACTTCGCCGGGACGGACCAAATCACCCTGCTGTCCCGGTTCGCCGAAATGGGCATCAAAGACCGCATGGCCGTAGTGATGGGACATTTCGACGAAATCATCGCCGGTCACCTGTCCCCCAAAGCCCGAGAAGGGCTCTATTCCAGCAACACCTACTTCATGTCCGTCGATACACCGGGGTCGCGTGTTTACCTTGCGCGTTTGCGCGAATTGCCGGATGTCTTGGGATTGTGGCCCAACGGAAACGGAGTTCTGACCAATTTCGGCGAAGGCACCTATGTTTGCGTCAAGGCTTTCGCCGAAGCCGTGCGCGCGGTCGGCAGCCTGGAGCCGAAGGCACTTGCGCAAGCACTTGAGAAGATTCAAGTCTCCAGTCCGCAAGGTGTGGTTTCGATGGATCCCCTGACCCATCACGCAACCGTCAATTCCTATCTGACGCGTTGCCGGGAAGACGGCACCTTCGAGGTCGTCCGGGCATTCGGCCCGATCTCGCCGGTGATCCCCGCACGGTATCGATCACCTCCCGACAGGCCGCACTTTACCGAATCGCCCTCCAATCCTCAGGTGGCGGCTCGCTTGGCATCCGAGGCTGCGGACGCCTACCAGAAAATTGGAACGGCGAAGCAAATCCTGGCCCACGCGGACATGGCCATTCTGGCCACCGACCAGGACGGCTTCATCACTGACGCCAATCGCGCCGCAAGCGAGATGTTTGGCTACGCGGAAGACGAATTGATCGGCCTGTCGGTCAATCTATTGATCCCCCCACACATCCGCAGCCTTCATCAGGAACATCTAGCCCGTTTCCTGGCAAGCGACGAAACCGAACGGCGTATGGGCCAGCGCGGAGAAATCACCGGTTATCGTAAGGACGGCACCTTCTTCCCCTTGGAAGCCTCTATAGCCAAGTTCCACAGCGACGACGCCTGGGTGCTTGTCACCACCATGCGCGACCTGACGGCGGTGAGAGAAGCCGAGGCGGAATTAACTCGCCGCGCCACCCACGACGCCCTGACCGGCCTCCCGAACCGCGTCCTTATCCACGAGCGCCTCGAGAAGACTCTCCATCGGTCAAAGACCCGCAGCGACAATATCGCGCTCTTGTTCATCGATTTGGACGGTTTCAAGGCGGTGAACGACAAGTTCGGACACGAGGCCGGAGATCATCTGCTCAAGGAGATTTCAAAGCGCTTCATCCATGTGGCGCGCCCCGGCGACACCGTCGGTCGACTAGCTGGCGACGAATTCGTAATCCTATGCGAGCATATCGATTCCCCGGCTATGCTATCGTCCTTGGCGGAAAGAATACTCGCCGCCGCCAAGCAACCGGTCCTTTACGGAACAGACAAGTTGCTTATCACCGCCAGCATCGGCATTGCCGCCGGACACGGCTCGACCCATGCAGCCGATGATCTGATCCGTGCTGCCGACACGGCGATGTATTCCGTCAAGGAATCAGGGCGTGCGGGATGGCGTTTCTTCAACGAAGGCCTTCAGGATGAAGCCCAACGTCGGTTGTCGATTTCTACCGGTTTGCGCTCGGCACTGGAAAAGAACGAGTTTTATACCGTATTCCAACCCATCGTCGATACGCGGTCGTCGGTGGTGGTCGGCGCCGAGTTGCTGCTGAGATGGCGGTCGGACGAGGGCGAGATTTCCCCTGCGGCTTTCATTCCCATCGCCGAAATGAACGGTACCATCGTGGACATCGGCTATTGGGTTTTCGAGGAGGCGTGCCGAACAGAACGCCGCTGGCACACGCAGGCGGGGGAGAATGCCCCTTATGTCTCGTTCAACATGTCAACGCGACAGATGGAGGACCCGGCCCTTGTAAACCGGTTATTGTCGATCATCGCTGAAACCGGAGCCGACCCACGCCGGTTGTTGCTGGAGATCACCGAAACCTCTCTGATGGCAGACCCCGATGCAAACCGGGATACCATCGACAGGATGGCCGGGTTGGGGATGCGCATCGCCGTGGACGATTTCGGAACTGGTTACTCGTCGCTGTTGCAATTGCTCAGGTTGAAAATCGACGTCCTCAAGATCGACAAGGAGTTTATTCAGGGAATCGGCACAAATCCGGACTGCGGCGTGATCGTGTCGACTCTGTGCCGCATGTCGAAATCCCTGAATCTCAGCCTGGTGGCCGAGGGGGTGGAGACGCAAGATCAGCGGAACGCACTTCGTGCGCTCGGATGCGACTCTATCCAAGGATACCTGTTTTATCGTCCAATGCCCGCCGACGAATTGCTGACCGCGGCGGCCAATTCTCGCCGCGCCAAAGAAATCGACAGCGGCAACCTTCGCTTCCTGATTTACATCAGCCACCCAGCCACGGAGGTGACGCCCTCCCTTCTTGACGCCCTCGTCTCCGAAGCGCGGGCTTTCAACCAACTGAACGGAATTACCGGCCACCTCATTTATTTCGACGGCGTCTTCGTGCAGTATTTGGAAGGAGGGGAGGCCGACATCCGGCGCCTATACGCCATGATTCGCGATGACCCACGGCATAAGGATGTGACGCTGGTTAGCGAAGGAAAATTGGCCCGGCGTATATTCGCGGGCTGGACCATGGGTGTCAGAAGCCTTGACGACGCATTCTTGGTGGACGAACCTGATGCCGGGACGTCGCTATTCCAGCTCCTAGTCACGTCACCTGTTTCTTGCCGTACCTTGTTTGAAATCGCAGCAATTGAGACGCGCTAGTTTCTTCCCAGACGCCAGCTGCGGCCGAGGAGGATTTTCTGAAACCGACAACAGCGGGGATTGGAAAATGATCGGTATCATTCACATCGAGATCACCCAAGGTGTCTATTGGGTGGAAGTCCCCCAAGCTGACCTGCGGCTCCTGTGCGGCTGTCCGGCGGACGTAGTCAAACACATGATGCGCCGCGGTCTGATCCGCCCAACCGAAATCGGAGGCGTGCGCTGCGAGACCGGCCCCAACGCGATCCTGCTGTCCGACGTGATGGTCCAGAACGGAGCTTTCTCGAATCTGGCCGAGTTCCCCGTCCTTCAGATGTTCTACCGCCAGGGGATGTTGTTGCCAAACCATCCCGGCAATACCGGGATGCGCCCCGTCCTGGTGGGCGGCCGGGATCAAGTCCAGGCGCAGATGCAGTACATCTATCGTGGCAATTATGGCCTGATCTCACGCGAGGAACTGATCGAGGCCGGGGTCACGCCCCACGACGCCGAGTGGATGATGCGGTTGAAGCTTCGCTTCGCTTTCGGTCGAATCCAGCATCCCAGTGCACTGATCGAGGGACTGGCGCTGGATGACGATCCGGTCGAGATCCGCGGCGTCACCCTGCGGCGAACGGGCGTCAACATGTTTGAGATTTCCCATGACGGCGAAACGGTGTCCGTCGATCTCAACCTGCCGCCCGGCACCGAATACGAATGCCCGTTTCCTTTGGGCGCGTTCCAGTTCCGCCGGGATTATTTCGTCGTGGTCCATTCCGGGGAAGGCGACGGCTGGGACATCCGCCGCCCCAGCATGGGGTCGGTTCTAGTCTTCCAGGGCCGCATCTACCTGATCGACGCCGGCCCCAATCTCGGCCACACCCTCGGTGCTCTGGGCATCGGCATCAACGAGGTGGAAGGCGTCTTTCAGACCCACGCCCACGACGACCATTTCGCTGGCCTCACCACCCTCATGCAGGCCGACCGGAAAATCAAGTTCCTGGCTGTGCCCATGGTGCGGGCGACGGTGGCCAAGAAGCTGTCGGCCCTGCTGTCCATCGAGGAAAGCGACTTCGAGGACTTCTTCGACGTGGCGGATCTTGAAATGGGCGCGTGGAACGGCGTCGGCGGCTTGGACGTCAAACCGATCTTTTCCCCCCATCCGGTGGAAACGACGATTTTCGAATTCCGGGCGATGGCGGCGGACGGCTACCGCACCTACGCCCATTTCGCCGACATCGTCGGGCTGGGCATCCTGAAAGGCATGGTGATCGACGATTCCGACAAGCCGGGTCTCAGCCAAGCCATGTTCGATGAGGTGGGCAAGGCCTATCTCGCCCCTGCGGATGTCAAGAAGGTAGACATAGGCGGCGGCCTGATCCACGGCAATGCGGCGGACTTCGCCACCGACATCTCTCGGAAGATCATTCTGGCCCATACGGCGCAGCCATTAACGACAGAACAGCGCAGGATTGGCTCGGGAGCCTCGTTCGGAAGCGCCGACGTGCTGATCGCCAGCCACCGCGATTTCCTTGGGCGGGCGGCCTACCACTTCCTGCACGACTACTTCCCCGGTGTCGATGGAGATGATCTTGGCGCGCTGCTGAACGGTCCTGTTCGGACGTTCAATCCCGAAACAATTCTTCAGAAGGTGCGGGAAATCCCCGACAACATCCATCTTCTTCTGACGGGACAGGTCGAGGTGCTGGCCGAGGAAACCGACTTTCGCGCGGTGCTGTCCGCCGGAGCCCTTTTGGGTGAGATGACCGGACTGCACGGACTCCCGTCGGTCGAGACTGTTCGGGCGATGAGCTTCGTACAAGTGCTGGAGATCCCGTGTGAACTCTATGCGACCTTCGTCCGTCGGCATGAATTGTTCGGCACCATCTCCGCCCTGATGGAACGAAGGGAATTCCTTTCCCGTCAGCCATTGTTGGCGGCGGTGGTCTCGACCAGCACCCTCAATGCCATCGCAGGCAACATGACAGTGCGGGAGCATCCCGAGGGGGCGCTGCTGGACGCACGCGAGCGCATGATCGGCCTGATCGAGAGCGGAAAAGTCTCGCGCATGGTCGGAACCTCGGTGATCGAGGAACTGGGGCCAGGCGATTTCTTTGGCGAAGACTACGCCGTATTCGACATCCCGGGAATCGCGACCCTGAAGGCGACAGCGCCCAGCCGCGTCCACATGGTCCCGGCACGCCTTCTGGGCAGTATCCCCAACGTGCGTTGGAAACTGTTCGAAAGCTTCCAACGCCGCAGCAGTCTTGTGGCAGCTATCAGTGCCGAGGACAGAACCGTGCTGGCTTGGCGTCCTGAATACAGCGTCAATATCCAGCGTATCGATACGCAGCACAAACGCCTTTTCGCCACCGCAAACGCCCTCCTCGATTCCATCGAACGCGGACAGGGCCGCGCGGAGGTGTTCCAATACCTTGAGTTTCTTCTCAATTACACCCAGTACCATTTCCAGGAGGAAGAGGAGTTGCTCGCCCATTACGGCTATGTCCATCACGGCGAACATCAAGGGCGCCACAAGGCTTTGATCGATCAGGTGCAAGACATGGCGGACAGGGTGATGGGAGCAGGAGGCGTGGATGCGCAGGAATTACTTGAGTTCCTGCATGGGTGGATCGTCAATCACATCCTTGTCGAGGACAGGAAATATGCAGTTTTCCTTAATGAGAAGGGGGTGTTCTGATTTGTTCTCGCTCTACCGTGATTATAGTCATGCGCAATAGTTACAATAACGACAAATTAGGGCTTTTGTGATCCGCTGTGGACATGACCTGCAGCGTGGTTTTTCGGAAGAAAGTGTGACTTTTGTGCAGGATAGTGGTGGCCAAGTGGAAGAGGCGCGCCATTTTGACATCAGCCTTTGGTGTGTGCGGAACTGGCTGCGCGTGAGGACTTGGTCGATCGTGAAGTATCCGGC
>JADGAX010000020.1 GCA_015231795.1 Alphaproteobacteria bacterium
GGGGGGGGGGGGGTGTGGGGGGGGGGGGGGGGGGGGGGGGGGGGGGGCATGGTCAGGCGGTTGCGGCCACACTCCTTGGAGATGTAGAGCATTGAATCTGCCGCCTCGATCAACTGCTTGGGCGTCGTCGCTTCGGTGGGAATGAGGGAAACGCCACCGATGCTCACTGTGACGATATCAATCGCTTTGGAGAATGCGTGGGGAATGGCGAGACCGCGAACGGCGTCAAGGAGGGCGTTGCCGACCGCCTCGACACCCTTGGCATCGGTATCGGGCAGGATGCAGACCAGTTCCTCGCCGCCGTAGCGGGCCGCCAGATCAGGCGGGCGCTTGACGATGGACTGCACCGCCTGGGCCACCGCCCGCAGGCAGTCATCGCCCGCCGAATGGCCGTAATTGTCGTTGAACAGCTTGAAGCAATCGATATCCATCAACAGCAGGCCGATGCGGGTCTGGGACCGGATGGCGCGAGCCAGTTCCTGGGCCAGGGATTCGTCGAACCAGCGGCGATTGGCGATACCGGTCAGACCATCGGTGCGCGACATGGCGAGAACTGTGGCGTGGGCCTCGGCAAGCTGGCGCTCGGACTGCACGAACTGCTCCACCAATTCGGTCAGCAGGGTCTGGTTGATCCGCTGGTCGGCCAGTTGCGCCTGCTGTTCCAGCACCTTGGAGACCAGCGCTCCGACCGAATGACCGATGGCGCTCTCGATCTCGAAGTCAATTCCGTCCAGCTTGGGCATGACCGCTCCTCAAGTCGGGCAAGTGGCGGCATCGGCGATGCCGTCGATGCCGATGTCATCCATCTTTTGCAGCCTATGGATGGCGGCTTCGATGTCCTCGGCCCGATAGAGGATGGAGCCGTGCTGGGGCGCGACCATGGCCGCGCCGATGGTCTTGATCACAGACATGGCATGATGGAGTTGCTTGTTGCCGGGCATGATTCGCCGGTGAAAGCTGTGCATGCCGCTCCACGGACAGGGCGTGCCGATATCTTCGCAGGGCTCGTCCGGCCGCTCGGGCCATGCCACCTCACAGCCCAGACACTTCTTGTCGAAGTCGGCGAACAGCCGCCAGTTGCTGAAGGCCCCGGCACTGCCGAACAGATCGCTGGTGAACAAGATGTCGCTGGTCTCATCATAGGTGATGAAGCTACCCGCTGAATGGGCGTAGGGCGTGCGGAAGAACCGCAGAACCCGCCCGGATCGCAGAGTCAATGCCCGCTCCATACGGTCGATGCACAACAGCGGGGAATGGACGGAATAGTGCCGGATGAACGGGTTGTTCTCGGCATGGGAAATGATCTTCAGATCGGCCGAGTCGATGAGGCTTTCCAGATTAGGGATCGAGCCGCATAGGTCTGGATCGTAATGCTGGTAGATCAGATGGCTGATCTGTTTGGGCGACACCCCTGTCTGCAGCACCTTGCGCATCACTGTGCTAAAATCCGGGCGCGAGCCGCCGTCGATCAGGATCGCTTCATCGCCATCGACGATCAGATAGGGGTTGCACTGCAAGCGGCCTTCCAGATCAGCAAACCCGACCCAAAAGATGCCGTCGGCCAACTTCACTGGCCGGTCATAGTCGATGTTTTGGTCCAGGATGCCCATGCTCGTCGATGCCTCAAACATATCCTTACAGAGCCGTAATTATTAGGCAGATCACGACAAAAGTCATGCATCTTTCAGCAACTCAGCCATGGACGGCCTTGGCAAGGCGAACCCCTACCTTGCGGTACTGCAAGCCCCCACTTCAAGACACACATGAATTGCCCGTTACGTTCGTTACATAGGGCCAAGACCCAAGTGAATTAATTAAAGCCAATGGATTGATGATTCGCTTGAGCAGCTGCAGAAGGAGGCTGCGATGGTGACTGCGATGTGACAGGATATTACTGGCCTTCGGATACCCAATGGCAACGGATTGAACCGCTGTTGCCGCCCTATGTTCGGGGCAAGCGCCGTGTTGATGATCGGCGCGTCATCAGCAGGATCATTCAGGTTCTGCGCTCCGGCTGCCGCTGGTCGGATGCATCGCTGGAATACGGCCCGCACAAGACGCTGTACAACCGCTTCGTCCGCTGAGCTTTGAAAGGCATCTGGGAAGAGGTGTTTGCCGAACTGTCCAAGACGAGTGGCAGACCGCATGAAGCCTTGTTGGACAGCACGCACGTCAAGGTCCATCGTTCGGCCAGTGGCGGAATGCGCCGAAAAAACCGTGCTGATCCCCGGCAAGATATGCGAGCCATCGGCACGAGCCGAGGCGGCAGAAACACGAAAGCCCATCTGATTGCCGATCCGCACGGCAGGCCCAAGGTCATTTGCTTGACCGGCGGCAACCGTCACGACGTGGTTCCGGCAAAGGCCATGCTGGCTGGCTTGCCTGCCCGCCGATCTGCGCGTCATTGCCGATGCTGTCTACGACTGCGCCGAGTTGCGCGATTGGCTGCAAGAGCGCGGTTCACGGGCCATCATCCCAAACCGCAAGAACAGGAAAAAGCCCTACGGGTTCGACGCAGTCACCTACAAGCGACGCAATGTTGTCGAGCGCACCTTCTGCCGTCTCAAGGACTTCCGAAGGCTGGCCACTCGCTTCAACAGGCTAGACGAAACCTTCATGGCGATGCTCTGTATCGCCGCCGCCTTGGCCTACTTCCTCAAAAGTCACATGAGTCTTGCCCCTAGATAGATCCTCTAAAAAAATAAAGGCCAAATCCGGCCGCAGCCCTTCTATAGCTAAGATCGCGTCCCTGGACGTGGTGTAAGAGCGGCGAGGTCATCGCGCACTCGGCAAGGCTTGGCGCTGGCGGCAACGGCGTCGTCCTGGGCGAAGGCGGTGCCTATGAAGGCCGAGACGACGCGCCGCCAGCTTTTGCCGGCATGGGCCAGCGCATTGCGCATGAAGTGGACACGACAGCGCTGCCAGGAGGCGTTCAGCACCTTGGAGACGGCCCCCTTGATGCCCTCATGGGCGTCCGAGATCACCAGCTTGACGCCGCGCAATCCGCGCCTTGCCAAGCTGCGCCGTAAGTCCATCGTTGGGGGCTGCAAGATGTTGACGAAACCGAACCGATGCAGATACGAACGCCAAGGACTTGGGAATGCCAGCACTGAGTGGTCTGGTAATGTCACCGGCCGTAGCCCTTCCATAGCAAAGGCTGGATTGGGCCTTCCTGCCTGTTTGGCGGCAGATACTGGCGATTTATAGCCCATGCTACTGTGCGGTCTGACTGACCGTGCTCCCTCTGGTGCAGATCCCGGCACAGTTTGTTCGCCCCCCCTCTCGCTTATTTCCGGTACGTGCGGGCAGGCAGGTTCGTGGCACAAAAATTCGTCAATCC
>JADGAX010000021.1 GCA_015231795.1 Alphaproteobacteria bacterium
CTCTGGCAATTATTGGTTCCAGGCAATCGGCATTCCTTGGTACCAGAGAAAACCGTCTGAATCGCAAATCGGCGGTACCATCGGCCTTCTGAAACAACGAGTCCGGATTTTTGACAAAGGCGGGGATTTCGTTGCTCCAGCAAAGCGGGGAAGTGAGCAAAATCTGTGGCACAAGATTGAAACGCCCCCCAGGCGTTCCCGCTAGGCGGCAGCCATTTCGAAATTTATGCCGCAAATTTCCTGAGCGCGTTTTCGAGAAATTGACATTTCCACCAGAAATTTCATGACGCATAAGCTGATAGCAGGAAATTATCGGGATATTCCAACACTCAAGACCCGGAATAAGCCTCCCAAGCCCTCAAAGCCGATAGGGCACGCCCCAGCGGTCTTTGATCTTGCCGATCTGCTCGCTTAAATGGATTCGCCCACATCTGACTTGTTTGTCCCGATCCCTGACCCGAAAAATTGTCCCGGTATTGTCACGACAGGCTGCGGACAATGACTGTGAAACACCATAAAATCAGTTAGTTATTAGAATGCGGCGGCCATCCCCTAGGGGATGACAGAAGACATACTGTAACATATTGATTGATTACATGAAAACAATTTTTGTCCGTCAGTCATCGGGACAAAATCGGGACAGTTTCAAGGGGCGAATTTCGGGACATCATTAGCCGATTTCCAGCGAATCGTACCAATAAATCGGTGCCAGACAGGACCACCAAGCTCAACGGCCACGACCCAAGAACCGCGCCAAGGTTGGGCATTTTAGGCCATCCTCGCAGGGCAGAGAATGTCTGGATTCTGAAATTGGCGGGGGGAGGGAGATTCGAGCCATCGATATCCGAAGCTTCTCCTATACAGTTGTCGATCTGAACAACGGTTACGGCATTGGCTGGGATGCCAGCGAGGGGCTGATGTCGGAGATTTCAACGGTTAGCTTCGTCCGCGAGTGATTTTTGGCTGGGCAAGTCATCGCCTCCAAAGTATTGTCATAATATGAAAATACATTTTCATATTATATGTTTTGTGATATATATACTTTCATTATGAAGAATACCCCGTCAAACCAAGTCCCCCAAGATGTCAAAGACGCCCTTTCAAGCATAGGGGCGGCGATCAAGCTTGCCCGCATTCGCAGGGGCATTAGGGCGCAGGATATGGCGGCGCGCTGCTCGGTAAGCCTTCCCACCTATCGCAAGGTCGAGCGCGGCGATCCGACCGTGGTTTCCGGCGTGCTGGCCTCGGCCCTTTGGGTTCTGGGTATGGAAAAGCGACTGGCAACTTTGCTGGCGTCTGATCCTGTCGGCGAAGAACTTGAATCGCGCAAGCGGCCAAAACGCGTGGCTGGTCCCAGCAAGATCGAAGGGCTTGATCTATGATCCCGGCCCTCATCGTCTATGTGCATGTGAGGGGCGCTTTCAAACCCGCTGGCATCTTGGAACGGATCGGACCCGACTGGCCGCCGAACGCACGGGCTGCGCGTTTTCGCTATGGCGACTTGTGGCTGAAAGATCCCGATGCCTTTCCCATCGATCCCCTGAATCTGCCCTTGCTCAAGGATTGGCAGATGTGCCGCGAGGGGTGGCAAATCCATTACGCCTTCCGCGACGTGGCCCCCGATGGCTGGGGGCAACAAGTGCTGTTGGCCCAGTTCCCAGGCGAGCGGATGGGCATCATCGAATTTCTTGCCGCATCAGGCGACGACAAGGTTGGTTGTTTGGGTTTTGGGCCACTGGTGAAAGGCAAGGTGCCGCAATCACCCTGTCGTTTGGCCCCGGATGGAAGCCCTATTCCCGAAAGCCCGGCCCGCTCATTGAATGATCTGTTGGAGGCAGCCGAGGCGCTTCACGAAGGAAACCCCTTGCCACAGCATTTGCAGGCGCTGCTGGATCGGGGCTCAAGCCTGGGCGGTGCCCGGCCCAAGGCCAGCTATCGCGACGAGGCCGGAAAATTGTGGGTGGCCAAGTTTCCACTGCGCGACGGATCGGACGCTTATGAACATCCCCGCGTCGAGGCGGCTTGCTTGGACATGGCCGAGGCTTGCGGCATCCCAACGCCCGCCCGTCAGCTTGTGCTTCTGGGATCGACGCCCATCTTGCTGACCGAGCGCTTCGACCGGGTGCAAACGGCAACCGGCGAACAGCGTCTTGCCTATCTCTCGGCCCAGGGGGTGCTGGATGCGGCACCCGATGAGTTTTTTCTTCGAAAGAAATATGCTGATCTGGCGGCGGCGGCCAGACGATTGGGCCAGACCGATGCTGGCCCCGATGTGTTCCGGCGGATGCTGTTCAACGTCGCTATTGGCAATACGGATGACCACGGGCGGAACCATGCCTTCATCCGGCACACGGATGGCAAGTGGCGGTTGTCGCCGGTGTTTGATCTGGTGCCGCACAGCCGAAGCAACAAGATGGTGTTCGGCCTAGCGACCGGCCATGTCCCCGATATGCAAGACGCCTTGGCGGCCTTCCCATCCTTCGGCCTTCGAGAAGAAGAAGCCCGCGCCATATATAACAGGGTGGTCGAGGTCGTTGCCTCGTGGCGGCAATACATGAAGGCTCGCGATGTCAGCGACAAGGATATGGAAGCTCTCTCTCCCTTGTTTGCCTAGAGAGGCTGTGGAGGCAGAAGGAAGTTGTTGCCAAATTTGGCAACAAGGACGGCTCGGAAGCGAAAAATAGCAGCGGTCCTCTGCTTGCCAATAAAAGCAGCGGTCCTCAGCTTTTCGATAAAGGCAACGGTCCTGGGGTTGCCATCGTTGCCAAAACCAACCCCAAACGAGGCACAAACGGAAGAAAATGTGGAAAGTGTGCTTGGGCGTAGGTTGTTGAAAGTAAACAGTCTTTTCTTAAGCGACGCTCCCCGGAGAGCATACTCCGAAGGCAGGGGTCATGGGTTCGAATCCCGTCGGCTGCGCCACTCCCGTTCAAAACTGGGCACCAAGGGTGCATCCCCCAGCGGGGCTGC
>JADGAX010000022.1 GCA_015231795.1 Alphaproteobacteria bacterium
CCGGAAGTGTTCAGGAACCGAAGCGTTCTTTGGAATGCGGCCGAGACGGCAGAGCATTGGCCCGATGGGTTGCTGGCGCGGGAATTAGTCATCGATCTCCCCGGTGAATATTCACCCTCTAAATGGTGGGGCGTGATCCGCTGCTATGCCTACGCCTATCTCGTAAAACGCGGAATGATCGTCGATTTCTCAATTCATCTGCCGGAACTGGCGGGCAAACACTCATCGCCGCACGCCCATCTGCTGATGACGGTACGCAAGGCCGCCCCTTCGGGATTCACCAGCATCGAAAACAGCTGGCGGGACGCTCTGCACGATCCCGCCCTGAAAGAGGCCTGGAGCAAGGCCTTCGCCCACGCCCGCTATTCTGACAACAACTAGGAGACGACACATGACGGACAACAGCAAGAACGACAACGAGACTCAAGTTCTCGCCACCTTTGACTACAACAACGACCTCATGATCGATGCCCTTCGCAACTTTTTGCTAACCTTGCATGAGGGGGGCATCGAGGCCGAGGGCAAGCAGGTTAAATACACGCTGGCTGGATATATCGTCGAAGCTCTGGCGGTTACGATTGCCACCTCCACCGAGGTCGGCGATGGCGAGGATGAGGCATATATATTTGCCGCTCATACCGCCAAGCGCATCGTCGAGCGCTTGCACCAGAAATGGTATTACGATCTCAAGGAGGAAGCGAAGACCAAATGCAAGGAGGCGGAGGTCGAACTGGCGGACCTCAAGCCGCAGGGCAGGGCCTAACGATGGCGCTGGTCTTCCTCAGCATCACGTCCTCCTCATATGAAGCGAACGCCCATCCGATCGAGGTCGGATGGGCGGCGCTGAATTGTGGAAAGGTTCACTCGCACATGATTGCGCCAGACGAGACTTGGACAAGCTATTCTCGTTCCGTGCGGAGCAAGCCTTGGCCAGATCAAGGCATTCCGCATGAACTCCTTGTCTGCGAGGGCAAGACGCCAAGTTTTATCTGCCTGCTGTTGAATTATGTTTTGGACGGGGATCGGGTTATCTCCGACTGCCCGGCGATCGATCAGAAACTGCTCGACCGGCTTTATCGTTCCGCCGGGCTTAGGCAGGATTTTGAACTTGACGACGCGATCAAGGCTGTCGAACGGCACCTTGATTATCTCGGACACGACTCACTGCATTTTTGGCGATGTTTTGCCACAGCGACCCAAGGCAACCCTTCCCGCTACCGCGCAGGCGACAATGCCAGATGGTGGCGAGCGTTTTGGCGAAGTCTTGCCATCCCGCAAGACTCGCCCGATTTCCTTATGACGGCCAGTCCCGTCTTGGATGGTTGATCATGAACCCCGGAAAGTCGATTTCTCTGATGGCGGCACTTTCTGTCTCCAGCAGGCCTGATGATCCGTACCGTCCCTGAACGCTATCATTGGCGTGCCCCATCACCTTGTCTTGGGTTTTCTCGGCAATCCCGGCAGCGAGGAGTGCATCCTTGTAGGTGTGCCGAAAACTATGAAACGAAATCTTGCCTCTTTTGATTCCAAGGTCACGCAACAGTCTGGAAAACCATTTGCTCATTGGGGATGAATAGAAGCCATCCCCGCCCTTTTGCCAGTCTGGAAATAGCCTAGTCTTGCCTTGTTTGCGAAGCGAAGCCACATAGTCAAGGAAGCCCAGCTCTTCCAGAGCTGGATGAACGGGAATGTCCCGCTTGGCGGCTTGTGTTTTCAGCTTCTTGTCGGGCTCTGTTTCGCCCGTTTCTTCGGTAATCCTGAAGTGCCAGCAATTGTTATGCTGAACGATGTCGGCCAGTTCGAGTTGCCCGATTTCATTCAGCCGGGCTCCGGTGAACAGTCCGATCAGCGGCGCCCAGTAGTGGTGATCCGCGACAAGATGCGCTCCCGGCTTCGAGACAATTCCGTCAGAGCGGCACCCCATATAGAGCGGTGACGTGAAGAGTTTTTGCAATTCATCCACTGTAAACGGGTCGCGCTGTTCCGATGCCTTGACCCTCTTTCCGTCTTTTACGCTGACTTTCGTGGCTGGATTGTTGGCGATTAGGTTGTTGGCCTCGGCCCAGCCGAAGAAGGTTCTGAGGTTCGAGAGATATTTCACATTGATCGTGTGCGCTGTCAGCGTCGGCTTCTTGGCTTGATTGTTCAGCCTGATGGCCCGTATGGCATCATCTGTCTTGAAGACGATGCGATAGTTCCTGGGAAGCAGGAGAAGCGTGTCCTTGAAGGCGACAATATCGTTCTTGTCGATTTCGCCAATCGGCTTGGATTTGAGAATCTGGTCTAGAAGCGTCAAGGTTGCCGTATAATCATCCTTGGTTTTCGTCGCCAGATCACGTCGTTCTTTGAGGAAGCGGTCGATCAACTGGGTGACCGGTTTGCGGGATTCGGGGGCGAGCCCGTTGCTCGCGGGCTGTTGCGCCATGGTCCTGGCTTCGCCCTGGCCGTTGGAAACCAGTGCTCCAACCCGGATCAGTGGGTCGCTTGGGATATCCCTGAA
>JADGAX010000023.1 GCA_015231795.1 Alphaproteobacteria bacterium
TTCGGATAGGTGTTCTTGACCAGCCCCCACTGACGATACCGATGTTTAAGATAGGGTCTGGGATGGCCCAATCCTGCCGCAGCCCCTCTATAGCGAAGGCTGGATTGGGCCTTCCGGCCAGCTTGGCGGCAGATACTGGCGGCCTATATTTATCCCCTCATCCACGAGCATTTTTTGGGGGGGCCATGTATGCTCTCTTGGCTGGAGGCTCCTCAGGCCCAAGTGAGCACAAGCGTCCTCTCAGCCGGGTTGCCTGCTAGATTTTCTATAGCATTACGACAAGTTCGCTTGAATGACTCTTTATGTTCGTGTAGTATTCTTGTGTCTGTAACGGCCCAACCAGCAGCTTAGATCGCTGGTTGGAGTTACCGACCGCCACGCAGGAGGTGGCAGACTCTCGCCAGGGTCGTCGGACCTCCGGTCAGCCTGCGTTGGTGGAGACCGGGGGTCCGATGGCCCAGGCAGTCTTGTTATGGCCTCTCGGCCTCCAAAACCTTTTCCTGAGCCTCATGGGCCTTCAGGAGTTCCAGGCGCGAACACCGGCGCACTCGGACAGTCCGCAGCCTTGGCTCAGTCCAAGGGTAAAGGGGTAAGTGCTGTCAAAATTGCTTCTGGCCTTTCGGGGAATCTGCCTATTCTTTCTGAAGAACTCGATCTGATTGCAGTATATCTTGAAGACGTGATTGCCGACCTGCTGGCTTCTGAGTGAGGGGACCATGAAAATTGCCGCTTACTACCGCGTCTCGACGACCCGCCAGGCAGAGCATGAATTATCCCTGGCCGACCAGGAGCGCCAGGCCAAGCAATATTGCGAACAGCACAGCCACGAGCTTGTCCGAGAGTTCTCGGAACCGGGGGCCAGTGCGACGACGGGGGACAGGCCCGTTTTTCAAGAAATGATCGGCTTTTCTCTGGGAGATGAACACCCCGTTGACGCCATTCTGGTTCACTCACTGTCCCGATTTTTCCGAGACGATTATGAATTCGAACATTACCGCCGAAAGCTTGATAAGCATGGCATCAAGATCCTATCGATTACCCAGCCCTTGAGCGACGATCCATCCGGGAATCTGGTGCGCTCGATCTTGACCAAGTTCGATGAATACCAGAGCGCAGAAACCGCCAAGCACGTTCTTCGGTCTATGCTCGAAAACGCAAGGCAAGGTTACTGGAACGGGGCGGCCCCGCCCTTTGGCTATCAAGCCGTGGAGGCGGGCAGAAAGGGTGAGCGTGTCAAGAAGCGGCTTGAGATTAATCCTGAAGAAGCCGAACTGGTCCGACGCATCTACACGCTTTATCTACGTGGCGAGGGTGCCGGGCCATTAGGCGTCACGGCCATCGCCAAGCTGCTGAATGGCGAGGGACTGAGATCAAGGGGCCGTCCATTCCATGTCAGTCAGATTCATCGCATTCTGACTTGCGAGACCTATACCGGTACCCATTACTTCAACAAGAAGCACTGGAAGACCAAGGCGTCCAAGCCAAAAGCTGAGTGGGAGCCTTTCTCTGTTCCCATAATTATCACCGAGGAAGATTTCAACCGCATTCAGGCCTCGTTGAAGCAAAAGAACCCACGGGTAACGCCGCCCAGGGTGATTACCGGCCCAACACTCCTGACCGGCCTGCTCAAATGTGCTTCGTGCGGCGGCGGCATGACCATCTCGACCGGCAAGAGTGGGCAGTATGCCTATTACGCCTGCTCCACCTGCGCCCGGATGGGAAAGGCTATCTGCAAAGGCCGACGGGTGCCTCGCGATGGATTGGACAAGCTTGTCCTCGACCATTTGGCCGAGCGGGTCTTCCAACCGGACCGGCTCCAGGGGATTCTTTCGGAGCTGATCGATCGAAGCCAAGACGCGGAAGAGACCCGCAAAGCCAAGCTGGGACGGCTTCGCCACGAATTAACAAAGACGGAAAGCAGCCTGAGAAACCTTTATCGATCCATCGAAGAAGGAATCGCCGACCTGTCCGATTCGACCCTCAAGGACCGGATTAACGAACTGAAGACGTACCGGGACGGCCTTAAGGAAAAGATCGATCTTCTGACCCGCCAGATCAACGGCACCCGCAAGGCCATCACGCCAGAAAAGCTGGAACGCTTCAGCCAGGAAATCCGCGACCGGCTGTTCAACGGAACCCCGGAATTTAGGCGTGCCTATCTCAGGCTCTTCGTTAACCGTATTGAACTGGATGACCGGGAAATCCGTATCCAGGGTTCAAAATCAAGGCTTGCCAAAGGGATTGCAGCCCCGCTGGGGGATGCACCCTTGGTGCCCAGTTTTGAACGGGAGTGGCGC